>NZ_JBFSVE010000012.1:0-97768 GCF_041467715.1 Vibrio sp. 10N.247.311.14 | reverse complement strand
ACTGAGCCCGTAGAGGACTTTCACCTCCTAGATCAACGCCATGCTCGGCGCACAAAAAAGGGCAACCAATCAGCGACTGGTTGCCCTTCATAACTCATCATTGAACTCTTATTTGAAGCAAACCTCAGCCCAACGAGCTAAACCTGCAGTTACTGAACCGAAGTAATTACCACTCACAATCGGTACATTCGGCACAGCTTGTTGTACGGCTTCACGAAGTATCGGTGAACGAGCGGAACCACCCGTCATGTAGATTACGTCTGGCTTTTTCTGGCCTTGTTGAATCGCTTCTTTAACCAACTCAATCATCTTAGACTTTGGTGTTTCAATCGCTTCAACCATCTGTTCGACTGAGATATCTACCTCGACCAGTTCAGAGGCAACATTAATCGCAGCACGATATTGAGGGGATTCTGCCAGCGCAATCTTGGCCTCTTCCGCTCTACGCACAATACCGTAACCCAAAGTGTCGTGATAAACCTTCATCAAACGTTCTAGCTTTTGAGGCTCTGACGCTTCTTTACGAAGTAATTTTAATGCCGCTAGGTTTTCTCTTGAATAGAAGTTCTTTTGAGCTTCAACATTATTAATCGCAATTGGGTTCCAGAATTGAGTCAGTGGCATATCAATACCCGAAATGCCTTTGCTGCCCATACCAAAAGGTGACATCAGTTGTTTGAATGCAAGATAGATATCGAGGTCATTCCCCCCTACCCTTTGCCCACTGTGTGCCAACAAGCTCTGGGTACGATCCGCTTTACCAGACCACGTTGGTCCCATTTCTAATAATGAGCAATCGGTGGTACCACCGCCAATATCAACAACCAATACTGTTTGGTTTTCAGTTAATGTGCTTTCGTAATCAAGGCCTGCGGCTACGGGCTCAAATTGAAAAGCGATATCAAGGAAACCGGCACGCTTAGCTGCGCGAGACAGTATGTCTTCAGCTTGTCTGTTCGCCTCTTCACCACCTCGACCGTGGAAGTTAATTGGTCGGCCGATAACAGCTTGCTTGATCTGCTCTTGAGTCGTGAGTTCGGCTTGATTCTTGATATTTGCCATCATGGCGCACACTAAATCTTCGAAAAAGCTCACCTGCACATCATGCAGTCCACTCGCGCCAAGGAAAGATTTAGGGGACTTAACATAATAAACATCGCGAGGGTCTTCTAAATATAAGTCCAACGCAGCCTGACCAAATGCCATGTCTTCTGGCACTAAGTCGATACTCTCTTCTCTGTTCAGAGCGATCGCACGTCGTAACACTTGCTCACCGATCGCATCACTCGGCTTGATATTCAAGTGGCGGAATAGATGTTCAGAAACACTCTCACGAGTAGGCGCAAACACGGTTGAGGGAATATAGTGGTTGTTACCTTCGAGCGGTAACAGGCTTGGCTCTCCATTAACCATCGCCGCGACAGAACAGTTCGCTGTTCCATAATCAAATCCAATAAACATAATATCCCCCACTCAACAAAAGGGGCGAGATGCTACATGAAAAGCCTAAAAATTACGAGGTCATTTCTAAATTTAACTGAGTAATTTCTTAGCTTAACGGCTCTTCAAGAAGAAACAAATATGCTACATTTCAGCCCAAATGAATCACAGGTTAGAGAAATGAAAACACCTTGCCGAGCGGCTTGTAAAAATAATGGCGGAATGTGTAGTGGCTGCTTTCGAACAATGGATGAAATTATAGGTTGGAAAGGCTTATCTGAAGAAGAGCAAACGTCGGTTATGGATAATCTTAGTGGCGCGAGTTCGACTCACCAATGTCCACAGTGTAATGAGCCAGCTCAATGCGATATCAGTGCGGGCAAAGAGACGTGTTGGTGTTTTGAGTTAGAAAAACGAGATACTAGCGATATTCCAAAGGCTGGAGTTTGTATGTGTCGTAAGTGCTTGTCTGCCCTGCCCGTTCAGTAGTTTAGAGCCCATTTAGTAAGTTACTGGATAGCAAGTTACTAGCCAGTTCAACATAGACAAAAAAAGCGAGAGGTTGTTTTCTCGCTTCAAAATACTGAGATTAAATTTCGACCTAATCGTTACCTGGTTAGTGTCTACTTCACTTTTGCAACCAGCGCAGGCTGAGAAAACTGGATACCATTCCAGCCATGAACCATAAAGTTACGAATATTTTGATGGTCGCTGTTCTCAGGAAAACCTAGCACGTCGTTACGATAAAATTGACCAAAACAAGCAAGTGTTTGCTCTGCTGATAGGCTTTGTTCTAAACCAAAAGCAAAAATCTTACACGAACCATTATTCTGCCCTGCAGCGTTCACTACCTCACCATTGCGAAATTCGCGCTCAGAAAAATCATAGTGAGCTTCGATCACTTGCATTGTATCTTCAAATTGCACGGCCTCTGGGGTTTCAGCCAGAGTATTCAATAAGGTTTCCAGTTCCATTTACTATTTCTCCATCAAGTATATATCTGTCAGCAGTGTATCTTGTTTTACGACAAGAGTAAGCCGTTGTTTACTTGAGATAGCGATTCACTTTTTTGTTGTACGCTGCTAATTACTTCAATGAAACTAATGACATAGTTTTATCAGGGCGTTATATTATTTTATCAAACGATTAACATTGTTCAGTAACGAATATGCATAAAGATAAAAACTTAGAACTGTTCAGATACCTAAAGCCAGGTACAAAAACAGCAGGTGTATTGGAATTTGGCCCAGACGACTCAATCCAGATCAGTACACTTTATATCGGACACAAAGAAGATCAGTACCTCATCCTAGAGCTTACGCAAAAAGCGACAGAAGCACTGACGCTGAGAAAGCTCACAAACGTTGATATTATTGTTCGTGCGATTACCGACACCGAACTTGGGCACATTGTCGCGTTCAAAACCAATGTACTGGCTCATATCACCTCTCCAGCACATCTAATCTTCCTTCGCCCACCCTCAAACTTTGCAACCAAGCCTATTCGTGAACACGAAAGGTATAAAGTACGTCTCAGCTGTGAAGTCACTTTTGATACCTTGTCGCTGGATGCCACACTAGTCGACTTTTCAGCGTCAGGGTGCGGTATCTATCTTACCCAGCAATCAGATATTGATGTCGGCTGGAAGATAAAAGTCAATTCTGACTTAAATGAGTACTTAGATGACGATCTTGTCTACAAGGTGGTAAGTAAGAAAAGGCAAAGACAAGGCCGGTTGCTAGGTATCCAATTCCCTGAACACCTAGATATGAGTGATGAGTTGAAAACGCTGCTATTGGAACAAGCCTTTGTCGCTGGCTCGATATAAAGGCAGAAAATTAGTTACTTCTCTTCAACAGACTTCATTAAAGAGCACTAAGTTAAAGCCTAGTGCTCTGTGTCATTCCAGTATGAGTTTTTGAAATGAACAAACGCTTGGTGGAGCGACTCTTCTTTAATCGGCTTTACAATCACGTAATTCGCCCCTGCGGCCATAAAGCTGTCTCTAGTTGACTCTTGAGCATCAGCGGTACACGCATAAATAGGGGCTGACACACCAATCTCACCTCTTAGCTGCTGAGTGGTTTCAACACCACCGAGATTAGGGAGTTGGTTATCCATCAAGATCAAGTCATAGGTAATCGTCTTAGCCATCTCAATCGCTTCTAAGCCATCTTTTGCCCAGGTGACGACCATGCCATATTTCTTACAGAAAGCCTGAGCAATAAAGGCGTTGGTGTGATTGTCTTCCACCAGCAACACATTCAAAGGTCGACTAAACAACGCCTCTGGCTCAACCTCAGCTTGTTGCTTAGCATCGACTAATAGCGGCTTGGCGTGTACGACTACAGGAATTTCTATCGTGAGCTCTGAGCCTTGACCTATCACGCTGCGGACTTGAATGTCCCCTTCCAGCATATCGACCAGATTTTTTACAATTGTAAGTCCTAAACCAGTGCCACCATATTCACGAGTGGTGGTCTCTTCGGCTTGAACAAAGGGTTCAAAAACAGCATCAATTTTGCTTTCATCAATACCAATGCCAGAATCTTTCACTCGAACGATCAAGCTGGCGTGATCGGAGTTAAAGATACTCTCGATCTCAAAGCTGACGGAGATACCGCCTTGATGAGTGAATTTAAAAGCATTACTCAACAGATTAAACATGATCTGATTGAGGCGTACTTGGTCGGTATTGATTTCAATGTCATCAACCAAGTGATTCACAATGGTAAATTCGACGGATTTATCTTCACACAGCGGTCGATAGATGCTGTCTAAGGTATTAACTAACTCCCCTAAACGGAAGTCTTTCTTTTGAATATTAAACTGCCCTTGCTCAATCTTTGAGAAGTCCAAGATATCGTTAAGTACCGCCAGTAAATGTTCCGCACTATTACACAGTACATCCACCTGCTCGCGATTATCTTCATTGTGCATAGAGCGCTTGAGCAGCTGAGACACACCGAGAATACCGTTGAGCGGCGTGCGAATCTCATGACTCATCTTAGCTAAGAAGTCTGCTCGCACATTCGCAAGATGCTCAGCTTCTTCTCTTGCTCGATCAGCCTGTCTTTCCGCCTCGATTAGCTTAGTAATATCTTGCCCTTGTACCACCACTCCTGTGATGCCGTGTTCCACGCGAATAGCAGACATGTTCCAACGAAACACCTTTTCACCAATGGGTACGTTAATACCCGTCAGTTTAGAACCCTGAACCACCATTTGAATATTAGGCAGCATTCGCTGCTCAAACTCTTGGGCAATTGGACCATAATTGTCATCAGCATCGAACAACGCCATGCGAGCGGCGGGGTTCATCTGAATCAAATCGCCTTTTTCAGACCAAACTAAGATAGGCGAATGAGCAAAGTTAAAGAGATCTTGGAATTTTTGATTCTGTTCAGATAAGCGCTCAAAGGTGTCTTCAAGAGTACAACCAATATGATGAAATTCGAAAATGTTAGAGCCATCGAACTTGTTGTACTTTTCGCTAGCACTTGCCGAACGAGTAAAGTCCATTAGCTTATCAAGCTCGGCTGAGACTCTCTTTTGAATCCAAGTTCGAGCAAAAAAAGACATCAATATGATCACCACAATCACCACGATGATCGCACGCTGATAATTCTCTTCTAACGCAATGAAATTATTATTTTTTTGAACAGCTCGAATGATTAAAGGAGTTTCAACAGCATTAATCTTAATGGTTGCGATGGTAACGAAATGACGCGGCAACTGTTCGTACATTTGGTAATTGAGGATGTCAGTAATGGTGTAGCTTTCATCACCACTGAATGTCGATGTCACCGGTGTACCGTGCGCTTCAATCACGATATTTTCGCTATTACTGCCCTGTTGGATTGACTCAGCCAAAGAGAAGTTGTTGTCAAGCACAATGGCGATATAGAGTTGACCAAGGACTTCCCCAGTAGCGTTATCAACAATAGGGGTACGGCGAGCCAACAAGTGACGCTTACCTATATCTGTCCTCAGTTTAATAAAATGCCAATTACTGCTGAACGAAACCTCATCAGAAATATGCTTTAAGTTGGACTCATCCAAACCATAAAATTGACTGTTGCCGTCTTCCCAAGCCAAACCATCGTGGGTTGAGACAAAGCGTAAATCTGGTGCATGATCCGGTTCACGTTGGTCAACACCAAAGAAAAAGTAGCTCAGAGTCTCGTCATTACCCGTATCAAAATACTCTCTGAGAGTTTCACTGTGTGAGCTACTGTCTTGATGGATTTGCAGCACCGACAAACGATAATCAAACATGTTTTGGATCAGGCTTGAGGTTTGCTGTACCGTTCGATTCGTCTCTTGCTGTACGATATTACTGCTGGTTTCATAATTATGAATAAGCACGCCAAGTGCCATCACGCCTATCACCAAAATAACGATACGCGTAATGAGTCTAGCTAAAGTGTTTCTAGGTGTACTGGCGTAACTTTTCTTCATTAGTGACCTGAGTACCTAAATGCTCGCTGTTTAAGTTCTGAAATACGTTCTGGGGAATCTTCCTTGGTGACAATTTCAAATTCACCAGAGTAAACGGTAGGCACTTCCAAACCGGCTAGATCCCACTTGATCGCCTCTGCCATTGCAATGCCTGTATCGTCGTTCATACGCATGACAGTAACATCTAGGTCGCCCCTTGCAATGGCTTCAAGTTCAGCAGAGCCGCCTCCCCAACCATTCACTAAGATGTCTTGGCCCGATTCACGAATCGCTTCCATTGCACCGAGAGCGACATCCGTTGAACATGCATAGATAAAGTCTAGATCCTTATCGTTCTCTATGCTGATTTTAGCCGCTTGGTAGCCACTGTCTTTGTTTGATTTTGTGTAAAACGAAGACTTAAGGGTAAAGTTGGTAACCGTATTCACTTCATGGATAAAAGTATCTCCACGCGCATCACTGATATAGCCTTGTGAGTAATACAAAACAGAATACTTACTGTCTGGCGGACTTACTTGTTTAAAATAGTCCGCCAGTTTTAAGCTGCCTGTCGCATGGTCAAAACCCACATACATAAATGGCTGTCTATCTGCCCAAGCTCGCACTGGCGTCGTGATATTTTGAAGAATCAGTTTGGTGTCTGTAGAGGTCAACACGTGCTCGATAAACTTGCGGTGGCGCGTGGTATCTAGCGTGAAAATCAAATAATCCGTCTTGTTTTCAATCGCTTCTTGCAACGAAATACTCTGCTGCGCGAGATCGGCATTAATACGGGTAAATACTTGATTTATTTGATAGCGGATCTTCAGCCTATCGAGACGCTTCTCAAAAGCTTGAATATTACGAACCCAGTAATCCGAGATCTGTTGGCCCGGATACACCACGGAAATCGTAATTGGTTCGTCTTGGATTCTTCTCAGTGGCACAGGGTGATTTTGTACAGCCTCGACCATTTTATCGGTCAATGCTCTTTGTTCTGGAAAAGTGGAAAGATAATCTTGGTATTCCCAGTACCTATTGAGGACATGAGTACCATGGGAAAGAGCGGACGCAGAAAATACGGCAAGTCCAAACAACATCAGTAAACGTTTCATATTTTTCTCGTTTTATATGAGCTACTTTGGCTCATTTTTTAACCTAGCATGACACCATCTCTTTGTATGGCTAATGGATATTATGTAGGACAACGATGATAAATGATAGCGTCTAACACTAATTAGAACGACATTCTAAATGAGCAATATGTTAATTTGGAATGGAGATTAAGAACAACGAGTTAAATTATGATTTCAGCCCATTCACGGTAAGAGTAATTACCATTTAAATTCATAAGCTTAGCTAGAGCCGATATAGCTCCTTACACTATTAAGATTTAATCAATAACAAACATTTTAGCTATGAATTATGAGACTTCGATATATTGAATTTTGTCTTTTTGCCACTCAATAATCAGTTTGAGTGATACCAGTTTTTCTTTGCGGGATTTGGGCAACTGCTTGATCGCGTATTCGGTTTTCAACGCCTCACTTTTTGAGCCAACACCAAAGCTCCAAACCAGCTTAAGTGGGCCTTTACCTTTTAAAGCTTTGGCGCCTTTACCGGTTTGATGTTGTTCAAATCGACGTTCTAGATTGTTCGTCACGCCACAATAAAGGGCATTGTGACGATTGCGGATCAAGTACACGACCCAATCCGCATTTTTATCAGCATCTGACATTTAAAGCAGTGATTCAACCAGAGCCTTAAGCTCTGCCACTTCTGCTCGTAGGCTTGCAACTTCAGACTCAAGCTCTTCAAACTTTTCACTCGTTGCAGAGGGGGCAGCCGCGCTTACTGATGCCATCGCAAACGCTTCAACGTCCACTTCACCGCTCAACAAATGCTGGTAGCGTGATTCACGTTTACCCGCTTCGCGTGGCAGCTTCACAACCAAGGCACCTGCTTCTCTTGCAGCGAGTTTGTCTAATGTTGCTTCTACTTCTTTCACATCACTAAAGTTTGCAAGGCGACCCGTTCGAGTACGAAGTTCACCGGGTGTTTGCGCACCGCGCAGTAACATACAGCAGATGATTGCACGCTCTTGCTCTGTAAATTGCAGATCGCCGAACTCAGTGTTGCAGAAACGATGCTGATACTTATTAACACGGCTATTGAAGCTGCTCTCATCACTCACCATGCGACGTCCGATTAAACCATCAACTGCATCTAAAACATCTGACTCAGAAAGAGAGAGAACAGGTTCACGGTTACTCTTTTGATTGCATGCCGTGGTTAAACTGTTCAGTGTCAGTGGGTAATGATCGGGAGTAGTGACTTCTTTCTCGATCAAACAACCGATAATTCTCGCTTCAATTGGGGAAAGTACTGTGTTCATCGTTTTTCCTTTTTATTATTTTGATAATTCCATCTCAACACCTAACAATGCAGTAACTAGTGTTCAGACAAAATTGGTACTCGTTTCTTTCTGCCCTGTTCATCAATCATTATGATCTTAGAACGGTTTAGCTCTATTTCCACGACTTCCAAATAAGTACGCTCTTGTACATACGCATCACGAAGCTTGTTTTGTTCTGCTGAAGATTCAGTGACATTGTCGTCCAATTCTTCGTTTTCCAATTGTTGTTGATTCATTTCACATTTCGTATCAATGCAGTATCTACATGGGATACTAACTTGAACGGTAAGATAAAAACAATCACACATCAGCGAGAGTGACGAATAATTAAACAACCTTACTTTTGCTTTGATCTAAAGACTGTTACATCATCAATTGATGTGCTTTAATCAGAAGCAGACAACGTATTTGACGAATAGGAAAAGGAATCTATGAGCAGCGTATTTGAAATTGTTAACCAAGCACGACGTAAGAACAAACTTAAGCGTGAACTTTTAGACAACGAAAAGAAAGTTCGTGACAACCGTAAGCGTGTCGACCTTCTTGATAACCTACTTGATTACATCAAGCCAGAGATGACCCACGACGAGATCCTAGGCATTATCAAAAATATGAAAGCTGACTACGAAGACCGTGTTGATGACCACATCATCAAGAGCGCTGAGATTTCTAAAGCTCGCCGTGACATCAGCCGTCGCATTCGTGAACTGACAGAAGAAGACAAGCAAATCCAAGGTAAGAAGTAATCTAACCTCGCTAATTTACTTGTAACAATGTTAGTAACCCACTCTTAGTAGTGGGTTTTTTTTACCTAAACTCCAGCGTCTATACTTAAGCATCTAAACCTAACCGTCTAGGCTTAAGCGTACCTAAGCAAAATGAATGAAACTCAACAGCTGTATCAAACTAAATAACGAGTGTACACTAGCGATGGAGAGACTTTATGTACGGAAGTATTCTGATAACCTTGGCGTTATCAACGACACAACCTTACCCTGAAAAATTTGAGAAACTTTATACCGAAGAAACCGAAATCACTTATGACGATCTCGTGGTCGATGTTCATGGCTACAAGGTTCCAACCCGATCAGCATTTCGAGGTTGGATGCTCCTCAATCACGCTCAAGACCAAGTGAGAGCAATCGGACAACAACTCAAGGACAATGGCGTTACTCAGAGCATGCCTCTGCATCTCGTTCTATTGCAAGGGACGGATTGGGCAATGAGTAATACAACCTTGTTTACCCTCCCAAATAAGAAACATGTGCCAAACATGATCAATACCCTGAAGTACATACAACAATATATTGAGCCTGAAATCGGTGTTGTTATACCAGTATCTGGAGAGCGAACCGATATCTACAATCAACAAGCTGGTGGTGCACTGCGAAGTAAGCACTTAGAGTTTTGTGCCTTAGACCTAGTGCCTGCAAATGACATTACTCGCGAAGATCTACACGTGAAACTTAAAAATATTCATTCGGAATTCGGGCAAAAAAATAATGTTGGGCTTGGTTTATATTCAGGTGTTCGATTCCACATCGATACTTGTGGGTTTAGACAATGGTAAAGAAACACGATCAAGTCATAAAGACCTGCAATTCGCACGTGTCACTTAGACTCTAAAAAACAAGCGAAATTACATAAGATTATGATTTTAAATGCAAATTAAAACTGGAACGCTAATTGATATTAATAACAAGTATCATAATTATTAATAGCAATTAGGAATTCAATATGAAGACGATGACTCAACGCTTTCAAACTCTGCTTTCTGTTTCAAACTTCAGTCTAGCTATAACAACCTTGCTTATGCTTCTCAGTATTATTGTTGCTTATCCTATGGCCGATCACTTCTCACTGCCAATTCAAATCGTCGCCCACATCAGCACCATCTTAGTCGCAGCCTTGCTGAACATCAGCTATGTCGGTCGTTGCCTTGCACAATACAACCTTGGATTGGAAGTTCGTTAAGTAGCGCCGCGCTAGCCTTGATACGGGAGCCCTAGACAATATCAAGGCTACTGAAAAGATCGTACAGCTGGTGAGATTTATAGGGTTTAGGTAAGTAGGCGTTCATACCGGCTTCAAAACAATCTTTGATGTCTTCTTCTAGAACACTGGCGGTTAAAGCTATGATGGGTAATGGTGTGACTTGTTGATCGGCTTCCCACTGACGTATCGCACGAGTCGCCGTTATGCCATCCATAACAGGCATCATGCAGTCCATTAAGACTGCATCAAACTGAGCACCCTGGGTGATGACATCCACCGCTTCTTGGCCATTACTGGCAATCAAATATTCATAACCCGCTTGCTCAAGGAAGAAGCTCGCTATTTTTTGATTCATCAGATTGTCTTCAACGATCAAAATGCGTCGATTCAGAGAGCGAACTTCTTCATCTTTTGCTTCCACTTGAGGCGTTTGCTCTTCGCCCACATCGAGAGATTGTAAGCTGGTTAAGAAACGTCGGCCCAAGAATGGCAAGGTATGAGTCGAGTGGACCGTTTCTCTGATTAGGTTGGTTTTAAATAGGTGATGCTGACAAACGATGACGCGAGCAAGAGGATATATCACCTTCAACGTCGCAAGATCTTTTTCCATAGAGTGGTGCAAGGTATGACAATAAAGTATGAAGTCACTTTCTTTTACACTTTCACTAAGGGCAGCAATGGATGACACCACATTGGCTCGAACATTCAAACGCTCACACTCTTTAACGAGCTGATCGAGGTAATTGAAAGAGTTCGAGATGATGGTCGCTCGGCTCAGGTTATCGAAAGTTTGAACAGGCGCTTCTACAACATCGACATACAAACAAAAAGTGAAAGTCGAGCCCTCTCCTTTCACTGAACGCGCGGTAATGTAACCACCCATCAAATCAACAAGCTGTCGACAAATCGCAAGCCCTAACCCCGTACCGCCAAATTGACGGGTAATGCTGCCATCTTCTTGAGTGAAAGGTTCAAATATGGACTCTAACTTCTCGGGCTCAATCCCAATCCCGGTATCAGACACGCTGCATTCAAGCTTGCCCCTGCCCATAGACATAGGTGTATAAGCAATGTCAGTTGTAATTGTGCCCTTAGACGTAAATTTGATGGCATTAGAAAGCAGATTGGTCAGCACCTGTCTCACGCGGTACTCATCGAAAAACAGTTGTGACGGCGTTTGATAATCGATATTGATGTCGAGCTCAATATCCTTACTTATCGCTTTAGACTGAATCACACTCACAGAGTCATAAACCGCTTCTCGCAAATCAGCATTGTGTCGTGACAACATCAAGTTACCCGACTCGATTTTAGACAGGTCGAGTATGTCATTCAGCAGCACCAGTAAAGAGTGAGAGGACGATTCGATATCCCCCAGTATTTCTTGTTGATTTGGGCTCAGTTGGCTTTGAGATAAGATCTCAGCCATGCCAATGATCCCGTTAAGTGGCGTGCGTATTTCATGTGACATATTTGCTAAGAATGCGCTTTTGGCTTTGTTAGCCGAAATCGCGTCTTCTTTTGCTGTTATCAACTCTTTGTTGTGCAGATAGTTGCGTTCCATCACTCGATTTAGGGTTTCAGTGAACTCGGCAAGCTCATCGTTCCCTTGGATACGAATCACCTTTGGCTGGCCGTAGCTATCAGCGCATTCCGACACACCTTTCAAAATAATCGACAGGTTTTTGTTTAAGCGCAGAGATGTCGCAACCCCAAGCCGCATCAAAACACCAGAAGCGATGAGTATAAGCAACGTCATGACCAAGGTTTGCCTTTTCTGCAACGCGATATTCTTGGTCAGTTCAAACTGTATTTGATTGGTGTAAGCGCCAATCGCGTTTGAAATAGCCCGTTTTTTAACCTCTAAGCTTTTCAAGTGTTGATATATTTCGGGTGATGAAAAGTCCCCTTTGAGGATTCGAGATGTAAATTTGTCTTGGAATTCATCTTTGGCGACAGCGTTTAGCAACTGTCTAATGTTTGGAGAACGCGTATCCGAACGGAAAAATGTATCTAATAGCTGTTGCTGCCTCTCTAGAGCAGCGACATAGCTAAGCAAGTATTGGTTTTTAAACTCTGGGGAGCGATTCAAACTGAAGCTTAACCACGCTTCTCTCTGAGTCCAAAACACATAATGCGTAAGATTGATAAACATCGCTTCCGCTTGACCAATATTGCCATCGACTAAAGCCATGCGATATTCGGACAGCTCCATCAGCACGTCTTTTAACAAGTCGAAAGCGCGCTCTGTCAATTTTCTGCTGTCTGTCGTTTCAGGTGTACTAGCTAGGATCATCAACAACTTTTTCAATTCAGCTAACTGAGGGTCAATACTCCAATTGCTGTCGAACCGTTGAAGTCGCATTCCATACTGAGTCAGTCTATCCAGTTCTGATTGCAGTGTTAAAAGCAACTGACCTTTCTCAGGGGAGTCATTAGACAGCACCAACCATCGATAAGCATCACTTGAAACCGTATTAAAAAATTGAAGCGCTTCGACCTTAATACGCGTTGTTTCAAGGTGATTCATCTTCTCATCGTTCTTAAGCACTTCATTCACTGTAAACCCGAACATAATGAGTACAGAAACCGTGGAAAGAAAAATAAGACGCCATCTAATTGACATATTTATCATTTTTATAACGACTCCCTTCCCGAAAGTAATTTACCTAGCCCAAATTAAGAATAGGACATTAACAGGGGGTTATTGATCAAATTGGATATGAACAAATGATACTCTGAGCCCAGAACGAAAAATTAGAATCAACAGGCATCCAAAACAGGGCTTTAAAGCGGAGGAGTCTGCTTTACTAAGTGAGATTGAGACAAGCCGATTTTAGACAAGTGAACGTTACGTGAGAGAGGTCTACTCGAGGAGGTTTCTACAAATGAGATGTAAGCAAGCGAGGTTTTAGTGAGCAAAATGTAAACAAAAGACGTTTTCTCCAGTTATTATCACCGGCATAACAAGTACACATCCACATTCTGCGGCTCAACTAGACTGTGAATAATGACTCTGCGTGCTAACAAAGTGGATAGTTAGGTTAAAATTGTGACATCCAATCGTTTGCGTGATGCACTTTTCACACTCAAGCTAGGCTTATTCAAAGGTCAAACATCAATACTCGTTAATTCCCTTATTTATCGTTTACTGTTTACGTGTAACTTGAGTTAGCGATCACACCTTTAATGTTCAATATGACCTGTATTACATATTATCCTTTGAATTGAGTATTTTTTGACGAAAAATAAGTGCTACAGATTATTAAAGTCAATAGTCTTTATCGACGTTCAAATCTTGATTTATGGCTAATATAAAGCCAATTTACAGATATTTTGTCTGCATTTATTTTTCCTAGCAGAATAACCCGTCGTACCTTACAATCCTGCCACATAAAAATTACAAGTTACACACAAGGTATATCAGCACATTTAAGTGGCAATAAAGACCACAGCCTGATGCCTCAAATCCCCTATGCTGATTGGCTTCCCTACAACCGCCATGAATGCAGAAACTTAACGTGAAAGGTCCCGAGTAAAGATGAGTCCCGAAAAGCACCTCCTAGACTGGCAAACTAGTCAAACTATTGCTGAATCCATCGCTCCAACTTTAGGTCAGTTATACCGTCAAAAAGGCGTAGAAGTTATCCTCTTCGGTAAGACCCTGGTTAACGCGACAACTATCGACATCATCAAAGCTCACCGTATCGCAAAACGTTACACTGGTTCTCCTCTTACAGCAGAACAGACTCAACCAATCATTCAACACCTTCTCTCTATGGACTTGTCTCCATGTCGTATTGATGTTGGTCGCCTTGCCCATGCATTCTGGCAAGATCGCGAAGACACTCACGGGTTGGATGATTTTCTACAAACTGCACTTGTAGAATCGCTTCAAGGCGATGCAATGACAGAACCTCGTGACGTTGTATTGTACGGTTTTGGTCGTATTGGCCGACTGCTAACTCGTCTATTGATCGAGAAAAGTGGCCCAGGTTACCCACTTCGTTTACGTGCAATCGTTGTACGTGGTGGCAAAGACGGCGACCTAGAAAAACGTGCTAGCCTACTTCGTCGTGACTCTGTTCACGGCCAGTTCAACGGCAGCATCGTTGTTGACCAAGAACGTAAAGCAATCATCGTAAACGGCAACTTCATTCAAGTTATCTACGCAAACAAGCCAGAAGAAGTGGATTACACGACTTACGGTATTGAAAATGCACTTGTGGTTGATAACACAGGCGTATGGCGTGACGCTGAAGGCCTGAGCCAACACGTTGCGTGTAACGGTGCGAAGAAAGTACTACTGACAGCGCCAGGCAAAGGCGACATCAAGAACGTAGTATTTGGTGTGAACGAGAATGTCATTCAACCAGAAGACACGATCATCTCTGCTGCAAGCTGTACGACAAACGCAATCACGCCAGTATTGAAAGCGGTTCACGATAAATTCGGCGTACTGTCTGGTCACATTGAAACGGTTCACTCATTTACCAATGACCAAAACCTAATCGATAACTTCCACTCAGGCGATCGTCGTGGTCGTGCTGCATCATTGAACATGGTTCTGACATCGACTGGTGCTGCTAAAGCGGTATCAAAAGCGATGCCAGAAATGGAAGGTAAGCTAACAGGTAATGCGATTCGCGTACCTACGCCAAATGTTTCAATGGCAGTAGCAAACCTAAACCTTGAGAAAGGCACAAACAAAGAAGAGTTAAACGAGTACCTGCGTGAAATGGCGCTGTCTTCTTCTCTGTCTGCACAAATTGATTACACAGATTCGACTGAGATTGTATCGACGGATTTGGTTGGCTCTCGCCACCCTGGTGTGGTTGACGGTGTTGCGACTATCGCACAAGACAACCGTGCTGTTCTGTATATTTGGTACGACAACGAGTTTGGCTACAGCTGTCAGGTTGTTCACTGTATGGAACAGATGATGGGTGTGCGCTACAAGACTTACCCTGAAGTATAAACTGCTTAGAGCCTGTAAATTGCTTAGATTCTATAAACAGTTTTAGGTAACCAGCTCCACAACATAATAATTATATCTGCGAGGTCTGTAATGGGCTTTGCAACCCTTCTTGTTTTACTCCCCCGTATAAACAGGAAGGTTGCCACTTAGATCTGCTCTCTCTATCTGATCTAAGTGGCCTTTTTACATCTGGCAAGCTAACTTTTATCGCTATGACAAGAACTTTATCCTCGTCACTCTTGGAAAGCTTCCCTTCACATCTGTTACAACTCAACCTCAACATCTGACTGAATCGCACTCGAACACGCGAGTACATAACCTTGCTCAATCTGTTCTGGCGTCAAAGTCTCTTGGCTGCTTGATTCCACCGAACCTTTGGTCACTTTGCATTTACACGAACCACAAATCCCACTACGACAAGCGATAATAATTGGAACGCCTGCTTTTTCTAATGAATCCGCCAATGGTGTGCCAGTTTCCGCTTCAACTTCAGCGCCGAACGCAGGCACAAATACCTTAACAGCACTATTCGTATCGTCAGCAATTTCGGCGTTTGACGCTTCTGATTGAGCATCCTGAGTAGCAGGAGTAAAGCTTTCTTGATAGAAGTTATCCATGTTGAACTCAAGCTCTTTTAGATAACTCTCAATATCTTGCATGAAGCCGACAGGCCCACACAGGTAAACCGTTCTATCTAAGATATCTGGGCTCAGTTTCACTAACCAGTTTTTATCTAAACGACCTTGAGGGGCGGTTGTTCCTTCGTTGTCTTTTAACAGCAGTTTTAAGTTGAAATTCGCATGTGATTCATCGAGCTGATGAAGTTCTTGAAAGTAGATAGTCTCAAGCTTGTTGCGTGCCATGTGGACGAAATCAATCTCAATGTCACTGTCTTGAGACAGCCAATATTTTACCATCGCCATTACGGGTGTAATGCCACAGCCCGCACTCACTAGCGTTACTTTCTTTGTTGCCGTTGGCATGCAATCAATACAGTTAAACGAGCCTGCCGGCTTCAACACAGAAACCTCGTCACCTTCATCAAGCTCATCAACAATAAAGTTCGAAACCAAGCCACCTTCCACACGCTTGACCGTCAACTTCAGGCGGTTATCTTCGGGGCAAGAAGCCACGGAATAAGCACGGTAATCCGTTTTCGTCGGCATATCTAAACCCAAGGTGATGAACTGACCGGGCTTAAAATTGAAATGTAAATCTTGTGGAATACTGCCAAGCTCAAAGCTGACCGTATCTGGCGTCTCGTGCCATTTCTTTAAACACACTAAATTGATTGAATCGCTATCCGACCATGCATACATAGTTCACACACCTCACTGATACTAAAGAATTAAATCTAAAAAGCCCCGCCGCTGCACGTTCCTAGAGAGCAGCAACAACGGGGCTTGGGAGTGGGCTTAGATTAAGCCGCTAAGATTGTTTTAAGATCTTGCTCTGGCGTTGAGATAGAACGCATATCGAACTCGTCTTGAATAATCTTTAGTAGGTTTTCAGTTAGGAATGCAGGCGCTGTTGGGCCTGTGTAGATACCTTTCACACCCAGTGCGAACAGAGTAAGCAGGATAACGATCGCTTTTTGCTCGAACCAAGAAAGAACAAGTGTTAGTGGTAGTTCGTTGATGCCACAATCAAACTCTTGAGACAGCGCAAGAGCAAGCTGAATCGCTGAGTATGCATCGTTACATTGGCCAACATCGAGCAGACGTGGAATACCGTTAATGTCGCCGAATTGGTTTTTGTTGAAACGGAATTTACCACATGCCAATGTCAGGATTACTGAATCTTCTGGCGCTTGAGCTGTGAAATCTGTGTAGTAGCTACGTTCAGATTTGTCGCCGTCACAACCACCCACTAGGAAGAAGTGTTTGATGTTGCCTTCTTTCACTTGTTCAACAACCGCAGGCGCTGCTTCCATCAAGGCGTTACGACCAAAACCGACAGTGATCATTTGCTCGATCTCGTCATGCTTAAAGCCTTCTTGCGCAAGAGCACAATCGATCACTGCACTGAAATCGTCACCTTCAAGGTGAGCAACACCCGGCCAGCCTACGATGCTACGCGTAAATAGGCGGTCAGCGTACGAGCCCACATCTGGGTTAAGCAGACAGTTAGATGTCATTACGATCGCACCTGGGAAGTTCGCAAATTCTTTTTGCTGGTTCTGCCAAGCGCTGCCGTAGTTACCCGCAAGGTGTGGGTACTTGTTTAGTTCAGGGTAGCCGTGTGCAGGTAGCATCTCACCGTTGGTGTAAACGTTAATGCCCTTGCCTTCCGTTTGTTGAAGGATCTTTTCTAGATCATGCAGGTCGTGACCAGAAACAAGGATACAGTGACCTCGCTTCGTCTTCACATTCACGGTTGTTGGTTGAGGGTGACCGAAGGTATCTGTCTCGCCTTTATCCAACATTTCCATGACCTTGTAGTTCATTAAGCCGATCTGCATAGACGTATCTAACAGTTGTTTTAGGTCTGATGGATCTGTACCTAGGAACGCCATGATTTCATGGTATTCAGCGAAAATAGCATTATCAGTTTGACCAAGAACACGTGCGTGCTCCATGTAAGCTGCTGCACCTTTTAGACCGTATAGGCAAAGAAGGCGAAGACCAATCACATCTTCGTGTTGAGAGTCGTGACCACGGTTTACCGCCGCTTGAGGGGCAAGCGCCAATAGCTCTGAAGAGTCCGTTGGAAGGTCGAATTGAGCAGCAGCAGAAAGCGCTGGGATCTCAAAACCAATCAATGTCGCTGCCGCGCGAACCTGTTGCTCTAAACGCTGCTTGAATTCATGGGACTGTTGTGCGAATTCGATGATACGAGCAGGGTCGAAGTTAACGTTGGTTAGTGTTGCGAAAAACGCTTTTGGCGCCCACTCGTCGATTTCAGTATCAATAACATCACACGCACGGCCCAAATTGGCCCAAAAAGAAACACCTTGAAGAGAATGCACCAACACGTCTTGAAGGTCGGATACTTCCGAAGTTTTACCACACATACCTTGTGCGAAAGAACAGCCTTTTACGGTTGGGGTTTGAATTGTTTGTTCACATTGAATACAGAACATATAAGGGCTCCAGTAATTTTTATTAACTGTAAGTACTTTGCTTACAGTGACTTATTCCAACCCCTATAGAGCATCAAGCGTGCCAACTTTTAACATATTGATTTTATTAAACTTAGTTTTATTCCATGTTTTTAGTGCGTGATTATGACTACATATAAACTCCCTAACAGCACACATCCGTGTCATAGTGACTCTCAGAGATTTATTAACGGCGTTCATGTTTCGTTCAGAATAGAAGCGATAAAGTAACAACATAGAAAAAGAGGAATGAATATGAAAAATATATTAGTTACGATTGTTGCATTGTTTACTGGCCTTTTGGCGTTATTCACAAGCTTGATCCTTGCTATTCCTTTAGCTATTGCAGCTTTAATTACTGGCAAGCGCATTCAGAATCAAATGAAGAAACAAGGTTTCGCAGCTCATATGAACACTCGTCAGTCATCAACCAATGATGCCGGTGTTATTGAAGGTGAATACGAAGACCTTTCAAGCAAAAAGTAACCTAAACTTTAGTTTCAGACATAGTGAAAGCACAACAGAGACAAGATTACATAATGCAAAGAAAGCCCCTCCTAGCACTGCTGGCCTTAACGACTTTAAGTCTCGTTGGTTGTTCCAACGAGACACCGATACCCGCTTACGAAACATCTCCAGACTTGCCTAGCTATCAGCAAGACAGCTTTGATGCCTACGTCAATGACACACAAGATTGGTTATTGAAAAACCGCGTGTTCATGACGGAAGACAAGCAACTCGAGATCCAACTCAATTCACCAACCGAGTATCAACCAACCTCGCCAAACGGCAAGGCGGTATTATTGGTTCATGGATTAGGCGACTCACCTTACTCATTTAAAGACATCGCTACCCATTTGGCAGAGCAAGGTTACTTAGTGAGAACCGTATTACTTCCGGGTCACGGCAGTCGCGTGGGTGATTTAATGCAGCCGAGCCTAGAAGATTGGCAAGGTGTGGTGGCTCACCATACGAAGTTACTTGAGCAAGAGTATGATTCTGTTTGGCTAGGCGGCTATTCAACCGGCGCGAACCTCGTGACTTCACAGGCGATGAACGATCCAAAGATCTCTGGGTTACTGCTGTTCTCACCTGCGTTTCAACCGAGCTCGTCTGCCGTTCAATACGCGGGACTAGCAAGCTACTTTGTCACTTGGGCGGATCAAGATCCTGAAGACAATGTGTTGCGTTACAACTCGTTGCCAATGAATGGTGCATCGGTTTACTACGAGACATCAGAAGTCGTACGTGGTGACTTACAAGATAAACACTTCGATAAACCAGTTTTTATTATGATGAGTGAAGGCGACAGCGTGATTGACACCAACTACGTTCAGCAAGCCTTTACTGAATCTATGCCGAATCCAAACAATGTGTTGGTTTGGCAAGGAGAGACGACTCTCGAGGATCCTCGCGCTGTTCAGTACAGCATGAAGATCCCAGAGCAACGCATCTCGAACGGCTCTCACATGGGCTTACTGTTCTCACCAAACAACCCTTATTACGGAATCAATGGTAGCGAGAAGATTTGCTCCAATGGTCAGGCAGAAGGGTTTGAAGAACAATGCAATGCAACCAGTGAGGTTTGGTACTCAGCTTGGGGCTATCGTGAAGAAGGGAAGAACCATGCGCGTTTGACCTACAACCCTTACTTTGCTGACTCAATGAAAGAATTAGACTCGGTTCTAAACTCAGCAGGCTAACTTCTTTTAGCGGTTAACTGTTAGCGTTTAGCGTTTAGCGTTTAGCGTTTAGCGTTTAGCGTTTAGATAAGTAGAAACAAAAACGGCTCACAAGATAATCTCTTGTGAGCCGTTTTAGATCTTAAGGTCTAGTGATGACTAAATCATCCACACCACACGCACAGCAAGCAGAATCAACACCACACCTGACAATCGGTCAATCAACTGCGCTTTCGAACGAATACGTTCAACAATCAAAGGGCTAGACAGCACCAAGGTTATAAATGTGTACCATAAACCGTCTACAAGTAGCGGTGTTGAGACGATAATCACTTGATTGGTCAGTTCATTACCTAACGCAACAAATTGGCTAAACAGAGCGATGAAGAACAGCGCGATTTTTGGGCTCAAGATAGAGATCAAGAAAGCCTCGCGAGCAGACTGCATGTAACTCATCTGCTCACCCGCTTCCAATTTCGCGGCAACACCACCTTTCGAACGCAACGCATTCACGCCGAGATAAAGCAGATACGCTGCACCCGCTAAACTAATGCCTTTGAACAACGTGGGTGATTGCTCAAGCACAACGGCTAAACCAACAATGGTTGCGAACGCATAAATACCGATGCCTACGGCGTGAGACCAAGCCGCGATAAGCCCGTTCATACGGCCACCAGCCAGACTGTGTTTTGCAATCATCGCCAAGCTTGGGCCCGGAGACATTGCACCCAACAAGCAAATCGCTAATAAAGAAAACCAAATTGTTACTGTCATCATTCCATTCCTAGTAAAACAAAGCGCCCAGCGGAACGCTCTTTGCTTAATACTCAATACTTAGCACTTACAATAATTCGCAGGAGGTATTATTTGAAATCAAAGATTATCATTACACCTATGATTTCAAGTCATACTGATATTGTAACTCGACTTCTGCATCGCTTGGAATGCCTTTTCTCTCGCCCATTTGTGGGCAGAGTCGTTGTCATACTTGGGGTGCCACATTAACCAATAGGTGTGCATTTCCGTATCAAATGGCAAAGAAAAATAGGCAGTACCGAGGTGCCGACCTAGGTTATAGGCGATATGTTCCGGCACGATCATTAGATAGTCGTCTTGCATTAATACAGTTCCAGCGGATGAAAAGAACGGAACCTGCAGAGCCACTCTTCGTTTAAGCCCTTTTTTCTTCAATGCTATGTCCGCGTAGCTGTCTTTATCTCCGCCACCTGTCACTTTGATGTGAGAGTAGCTGACGATATCTTCTGCACTCAAAGCCGATTGGTGGGCTAATGGGTGCGACTTGCGCATTAAACACACCGATTTATCTTCACCAAGCTTAATGCTTGAGACATGTTCTGGCTTTGTGGGAAACATACTGGAAGCCAGATGAATACCCGACTCGTTCAGAGCTTCAAGGTAATTTGGCTGCCACAAACGGAAGGCCAAATTAATGTTGGGGGCTTCGGCGGACACCTCTGCAACAATAACAGGAAGAATATACTGAGCCACATAGTCACTCGAAGACAATACCAGTTCACCCTGCCAGTCTTGCGGTTCAAAGGGTTTATCGTCTAAAAGGTGGTCGAACTCTCCAAGCAAGTCATCGAGTTTGCCTTTGAGCAACAAAGCACGGTTAGTCGGAACCAGTTTGTTGCCATCACGAACCAGCAAAGGATCGCCACATAGATCTCTAAGCTGAGCCAGTTGACGGCTCACCGCCGACTGCGTGATGTGCAAACGCTGAGCTGTTCGACTGACATGACACTCTTCAAGAAGCACATGCAGAGAGCGCAGTAGGTTTAAGTTGATATTACCTAACATGAATTCACCGTCGCATTCTGTTTGTTGAAAAATTCCTTCAAGACAGTATGAGTCATGAGGTGTCGAAGCTCTGGATAGCTTTGCAGCCGATCGCGAATTTGGTTCAAACGCTCCATGCTTTCCACTTCAACGTAAAGCATCATGTCAGTCTCACCGCTAATAGAGTGGCACCATTGCACCTCATCAATACTCTGGATTCGTGTCGCGTAAGACTCACAACTATGGTCACTGCTCGACATGTCGAACTTCAACGAGATGTAAGCGCACACATTCTTCGTTTGGTTAGGCTCTGTCACTTGAGCACAATAACCCGTAATCACTTTGTCGCTTTCCAGTTTCTTGATTCTGGCATTCACCGCCGAACGCGAAAGACTGACATCTCGGGCGATATCGCTCACTGAGCATCGTGCATTGGTTTTGAGAATATCCAAAATTTGGCGATCAAATTTATCCATGCTTCTGATTCTTTCCATTTATTGTTCTATTTATAACGCCTAATTTGACACAACTTTCCTACTTATAACAGCCATTATGACAGCCGACACTTTCACGTTTAATCAAATTAATTCCGTTAAATTGACGGTGTCTTAAGACGTTTCGCTAGCTGTATTATTGATGTCGACAATGTATGCTCTCATTCATAGCATCACCCAAACATCAGAAAACAGGCACAAGAAGGCCGATATGATAAGCCAATAGCTAGGAGAGCGAATGACACAACTCAAACAAGAAATCACGCTTATTTCAGGAATCGGACAACTCTCGACTACCTTGCTAGGCACTGGATTATTTATGATCCCTGCCATCGCAGCAGGCATTGCAGGACAGTTGTCACTACTCGCGTGGTTAATCCTGTTTATCGCCATTTGCCCGATTGCACTAACCTTCGCAGCATTAGGGAAACGCTACCCCAATGCAGGAGGCACGGCCTATTTTGTGCGTCAGGCATTCAGTGAGCGATTAGAAACCAGCGTGGCTTGGTTGTTTGTGAGTGTGATTCCTGTCGGTATTCCGGCTGCGATTGCATTGGCTGGAGGTTTTGCACAACAACTATTGCCAGCACCACTCGACACACCACTTGGCGCTCAGTCCTTTACCGTCGCTCTGCTTATTGCCGTCAATTTGATGGGCAGTAAGTCTTCTGGCCGCTTACAAACGGTGATCGCCTTGTCGATTTTTGCCTTGGTTAGCGCCTTTGTTTGGAAAGCCGACATCACAGCAGCTGACATCGCAGTTCCGACCATGACGTCCGATTCGATGTGGTCGATTGGCGCAGCCTTAGCGGTGATGTTTTGGTGCTTTGTCGGGATAGAAGCCTTTGCTCACATGGGAGAAGAATTTAAAAATCCACAGCGTGACTTTCCCATCGCAATCATTGCAGGGTGTTTCGTTGCGGGCATAGTGTACTGGGCTTGCTCGGTGGTTATTATCAAGCTAGGCGCTTATGGTTCACCTGAATTTGATGCTGCATCCATCCCGTGGGTAACAGAACAACTGTTTGGTAATGGCTTCAAAACCGTCATCAGTGTGCTTGGTTTCTTTGCTTGTTTTGCTAGCCTAAACCTTTACACACAAAGCTTGTCTCGTATGATTTGGGCTCAGGCTCGCCAACACAGTCCTGAAAGTAGAATGGCTCAACTCAATAGCCGTGGTGTGCCACTTTATCCAACCTTAGCAATTGGCTTTGTCGCGCTTATCTCTTGTGTGATTGGTGAGTTGTCTAATCTCGATCTCGAATTCTTTCTTAAACTCGCCAACGGTATTTTCGTTCTGGTTTATCTGCTTGCAATGTTAGCGGCTTGCCGATTACTGACTGGCGCATCTAGATACACCGCCATACTCTCACTGGTCATCTGTACCTTGGTGTTTATCTGTTTAAGCTGGTCGATGCTCTATGCCGTCACTATTTTTGTGACATTGTCACTCCCTTGGCGAAAGTGGTTGGGTAAACCCACCGTTTCTGTCGACAAGCTGTAAACGATACCTACCAATATCACTGATAGAAAAGCCGAGCGATCTGTTTGATCTTCGGCTTTATCTCAGCCAAACGGATATTTCCAAACCCCAACACCGCCCCACTCCAATCGCGAGCATCACTTGATCCATATTCATAAAAATCAAACGGACGAATGATGATATTTTGAAGATCAGCTCGTCGGCTCCACTCATGTTCAGATATACCTTGATACCACTTCACGGTCACATGTAGCCCTGCTGCCTGACTGATCACTTCAAGATCACCGTTAAACTCGCTTTCAATCGCTTCTATCATAGCTTCATACTTGAGTTTGTATAACCGGCGCATCTTTCTAATATGACGCAGCAAGTCGCCTTCTCGAACAAAATCAGCCAAAGCTTCCTGTGTGTGGGACGCCGTGTCTCCAGTGAGCGCGTCTTTGATCTCAAGACACTTCGCCACCAGACTTTCTGGTACCACTAAGTACCCTAATCGAAGGCCATTGAACATAACCTTACTCAGAGAGCCAACATAGATGATGCGGTCATCGAATCCCAACTTTCCCGCCAACCCTTGCATGCTGGTATAAGGACGATGAGCAAACTGGAACTCACTATCATAGTCATCTTCAATGATCCATGACTGATGTTGATTGGCCCAGTCGATCAATTTAAGGCGCTGCTCAGTATTTAAAGTCGTGCCCATTGGGTATTGGTTACTCGGTGTGACATAGAGAGCCTTAGCGTTGCTGGACAACACTTTTTCAATATCTAGCCCCACCTTTTCACGCACACTCACACCATCCAGCTCTAGTCTCAACAGATCGATAATTTTATGCACTTGTCGATAACCGGGTTCCTCTACAAGGATTTTGTCGTCCATCGCTAACGTTGCCATTAATCCGATTGAGATGGCTTGCTGCGCACCTGCGGTGATGATGATTCTGTCGGCACTGCAATGAACCGAACGACTGCTTGCAAGATACCCACTCAACGCTTCCCTCAAGGCTGAGCTTCCCTGAACCTCTTGATTGCCCGCAATGTTCTGACGTGTAGAGTGGCGTTGCAGCAGCCTCTGCCATTTTGCAAAAGGGAACGCATCTAAGTCAGGGACTCCGGGGGCAAAGCTACGGTTAATGTCGTTCGGTGTCGCTATGTTTGCACTCGGTTTACTGACTGTTTGTTTGACCTTCGGACCCTGAATACTGTTTGGCTTAGACAAACTTAGAAAGTGTTCTGGTTGTTCAACCGAGACATAAAACCCTGAGCCTTGCTTACTCTCGATATAGCCTTCCGTGACCAGTTGTTCGTACGCGTAAATCACCGTATTTCGACTCACTGATAACTCGACGGCCAACTTACGTGTTGAAGGTAACTTACTGCCCTTGCTCCATAAATCTTGAACGATTTTCTCTCTTATCGCGTGGAACAAGGCGGTTTGACGCGTGTCGTGTTGTTCGTCTAACTGTAGGTCACCGACATCGATAGGCTGCATAACTGGATCCAAATAGTGTTTAAAAGTGGCTCTATTTAATAGACCAGTTAATCGCTACATTAATCAAAAGGCAATGATTAAGGAGCGATTATGTTATCTAACACGAAAAGAACCACGATTAAAAAAGGGGCTCACAAAGCCGTATTTGAACAAGAGAAACTGCACCAAATTATTGATGAGAGCTTAATCGCACACATTGCATTGCAAGGCGAACAAGGCCCAATGGTTATCCCGATGCTCGCGTGGCGAGTGGATGATATGGTCTACATTCATGGGGCTAAAAACAGTCGCCTACTAAAAGGGCTAAAAAAGGGAGAACCAACCTGTTTAACGTTCACCTTATTCGATGGTTGGGTGTTGGCTCGTTCGGCATTTCATCATAGTGCGCATTATCGTTCTGCTGTGGTATTGGGGTCATTTTCAGTCATCGATGACAATCAAGAAAAGGATCGCTTGTTGAATATCTTTATTGAGCAAATCGCGCCGGGCAGAACCGATGAAGTCAGGCTCAGTAATGAAAAAGAACTCACCGCGACCGAGTTGTTAGCTATACCTTTAACAGAAGCTTCCGTGAAGATTGGTAAACATGGAGTGAATGATGATAAAGCCGATATGGACATTCCAGTATGGGCTGGCGTATTACCTTATCGAACGGTTGTTGGGCCATTAGAAACCGTTCCAGAACAAGAAGGCATCATTGAAACACCAGATTACCAACAAGCTTATGGTGAACGCTGGTATCAGAATTAACACTCGAAGATGGTGAACTTGATAAAATTGTATACAATCTGACTTACAAAAATTTAACATGACTCAATAATGTAATCAGACGATGAAAACGAACAAGGATATTTTGCCATTTCAAGGCTTGCTCAATGGCATTGGGCAAGTCTATTTCACACCGTCTGTTATGACGTCGACTTTGCTGTTGCTTGCCATTTCTATTGAGTCACTTGCACTGGCTTTTCTTACTTTGCTTGGCGCCAGTTGCAGCTTTGCATTGGCCTTCTATGGTTATATGTACACCAACACCAACACCAACACCAACAAGTCAGTTGACGACATTGATAGTGGAATGTACGCGCTAAATGGCGCTTTAATTGGCTTATTTATCGGTAACTTTTTTGGTGTGACACCATTATTGGCTTTAGTGACTGTGTTAGGTGCATTAGTCACGGTGCCGATTGCCCACATCGTATTCAGTTTTAAGAAATATCGCGGTTACACTAGCGCCTTTATCCTCACCACTTGGCTGATTTATGCTATCCAATCGACCTTTGAGCTATCAGCGTTCTCTGCACCTGACTCAGCACTGATGCCACTCATCAGTATTGAGGCTAACTCATGGTTCAACCTGCCGACAGTGGTGATCCCGTTGTTAAAAGGGATAAGCCAAGTCAGCTTCATTGAAAATGCGTTGTCGGGGCTCGTTATATTGGTTGCCATCGTACTCAACAATATCAAGCATGCCATTTGGGTTATGCTCGCAGTAATAATTAGCACCGTATTTAGCGGTTTGATTGGCGTTTCTAACGAACTGGTAGCCCAAGGTCTTTACGGGTACAACGCCATCCTTGCTACTCTAGCACTTGTGCTCTATCCACGAGTCCCTTGGCCGTTAATCCTATTAGGCATACTGTTAAGCTGCCTCATCACACTCGGTTTTCATGAACTGTCACTGTTACCACTCACCGCCCCTTTCATTTTGAGTACTTGGGCTGTGGTTTACTTGTCCAGCCTGATCCATAAACGAACCATAAGTTAGCTCTGTATAGTTACAGGCCGGTTTTTAAGCGCTCAACATATTGCTTGGGGGTCAAACCTCGATGTTTCTTAAACATCCGATTAAAGCTCGCGACATTGGTATAGCCTAGCCTCGTCGCGACTTCACCTATTGGCACTGAATACATCAACAACTCCACGGCCACGTTACTTAATGCATAGCCCATAATGGTAGAAAAGTTGATGCCTAAGTTATGCAATCGGCGTTGAAATTGTTGTTCAGATAACCCAAGCAAACTCGACACTTTATGCAGCGTTGGCAGGCCGAAATGGCGACTGTAATTGATCATCTCATAGGTCACCTTATGCTCATCCGCGGCATCAGGCATGTTGAGGTAATTATCCAAGTCATGAAAATTCATGGCCAAGCTCATCTTGCCGCAAGAAGGGGCTTGATTGCTCGATAACCTCGACTGGCTTGGTATCCAGATTTCAGTTCGTGGCTGGCCCCACTGAATATTGCACCCAAAATACTCTTGATAGAGTTGAGTGTTCTCGCGATAACCTGCGATAGAGACGGCTGCGGGAGTAAAGTCGTCTCCCAAGTAACGCCTTAATATCTTCATCATAAAGATGGCAACTCGAATTGAGTCATGAACTTTACCCACCTCAGTATAAGCAGGATTGTCGTAGCACCATTTGATGAAATTGCCGACTTGAGCGCCATATAGAAAAGCCCCGGACTGCAAACAGTGCAACCCGATGTTAACTCGGCGTATGGACGACGCCAGATCGTGCCCCGAGAAAAACCAGTTAGAGAGAGGGCCTAGCCTTTCAATATCCACTCTATCAGCCAGCTTCAAGATAATATCGGAATCATCGGTTTGTTGTTCAAGCAAGCCATACCATTTGTCCACTTCACTTACGGGGATAAGGTTCATCGGGTTATTAAACACCGATTTAGGAATACCTAATTGCTCAGTATTCACAGCCTTATTAGTCGTTGCGTATTGGTAAATACCCAAAATACCCAATGCTCTTAAGAAGTTACAATTGTTCATTAGCCACCATACTTAAAAGTCACTATTACAGATCAAATCATAATGACATCATTATTAAAGTAATTGGTAAATTTTCAACTTCTAAATCTGATATCAATCACACTCGGCGCTCAATTTAACCTAGGGTATATCAATGAGTTTAGTTAGTGTCCCATTTGTCGGAACCGGTGCAGATACCGCACTACACGTAGTTGCAGGCGTGGTGTTAGTCGCAACCATCGCTGCTGCATGTTACGGCTTCTGGCGTGTGCATGAATTACCAATCAACAAGGCTCACAGTAAAGAGCATCAGCAACTCGGTTTGATCACCGCATTAACATGGATTGGTTTTGTATGGCACTGGGTATGGGTACTAGCAGTAATTTTGGCCTTCGTTGATATGGAAAAAGCCATCATCAATCTAAGAGACACATGGAAGTCACCGACCACAACCAAGGAGCAAACAACTTCCGACAAGCAAGATGAGGAGAGCCAAGCATGTTAGAAGGCTTAGCAATTTGGGCACTGTTCATTTACTTACTCAGACTTGTTGGTATGCCTTGGAACAAAGGCACCAAGGCGTTTGCATACCTAGGTGGTACATCTTGGTTGCTGTTTGTATGGGTTGGCCTACTCAACTTTACTCCGATGGATCTATCTGGAGGCTCAGTGGTTCAGTCTCCACATATTCAGTTGCGTCCAGATTCAACTAATGTGTCGGGAAAAACTTCCAAAGTCCACATCCATCCGAACCAAGATGTGACTGAAGGGCAGCTAATTTACGAGATTGATGACACCAAATATGTCATCGCAAGAGACAAAGCCAGCGTTCAACTTGAGTCTGCCGAGGTCGCTTTAGACACAGCTCGTCAAGAAGTGAGCATTGCAAAAGTCAGCTATCAATCGGCGCTTGAAGACATCAAAGCTTCAGTCGCACAAATAGATTCGGCTAAAACAGACTTGGTGCTGCAGTCAAAGACGCTTGATCGTTACCAGAAGCAAAACAAAGTGGTAGAACATACGATCACTGAAACTGACATCGACCAACAAACAGCAAAGGTAGACTTAGCGACGTATAACGTTACGACGTTAGAATCTCAACTTAGCAAGAAAGAAGTCGATGCCGAGAATGCGAAGTTAAACATCCACAAAGCTGAAACCAATGTTAGCAAGAAGCAAACTGAGGTCGATTCAGCAAAGGCAACACTGGCACAAGCACAATGGGACTTGAACAGCACCAAAGTCACGGCACCGACTGACGGCTTTGTAACGAACTTTATTCTTCGTGAAGGTCAGCGAGTTTCAATGATGCCTCGTATCCAGATGTATACCGAAGAGAAGTACGTGCTGATGCGAGTGAACCACCAAGCGATTCGTAATATTAAGGTCGGTCAACCAGCAGAATTTGCGACAGCGGTATACCCAGGGAAAGTATTCTCTGCAACCGTAGAAGGTATTGTAGAAGCGACTGGTGAAGCGCAAGCAAGCTTGCTGGGTATCGATGAGCAGGTTCGTGTTACCACAGGCAAAAACCTTCAGAACAAGCACCACTTTGTTCGTTTAAAAATTGATGAGGCAGAGGGTTACGATATTCCTGTTGGCTCTGTCGGATTAGCGTGGGTAAGCGGTGAGAAGCCTATCAGCTTTATGGCGTTCCTAGACGTAATACGCGGGATCATCATTAGAATGAAGTCTCAACTGTACTTCTTCTATTCCATCTAATCCTTCCTATTGGTGAAACAATACCCAAGCCCGTGCGCTCTTAGATCGCACGGGCTTTTTGTTTATTCACTATTCGTCGCTAGAAAGAACACAAACTCGAAAAACGAATAAACACTCTAAAGTTGCAAATCGCAATTGCATTTTGCAATTGGATATTGCAAAAACGCAAATTAATCGCTCAAATACGCACCAGATTGCTATAAAACTGCCGTTTTACGTGGTTTTAAAAGTTGGCACACTAACTGCAATGTATATATTGACCCTTCTTAAGCCGAGGGTCACCTAGCCAACTGACGTTGTTAGTGAACCTATTCTTGTTCACAAAATATATAGGCCAATTGCGATTATTGCGATTGGCTATTTTTTTGCCTGCAGTTTGGCCAACCGCCCTCTTTTTCGATACAGACACCCATTCAGACGTATAATAATAAGCATTCATAGCCAACCAAGAACAGCAGATAACCAACGCATTATGGAAAACGTTTTCTATTTGTTTTTTTTAAATAAAGACAGAAAATAACCCTATGTTTTACAATATAATTACTGCAATAACTGGTTTTTATGGGCAATTATTGACAAAATTAGCATTGACTATGTGATTTATATCACCACAATGCGCAAGTTTGCCTGCAATACGGCGACCGTTAATTTTAATTTTGATCATTTGCGGAGGTAAAAAATGGCTGCTGATAATAACTACAGTCTAGGGCCGGTTCCTACATCGGCTAGGAAAGGAGTCGCTTCACTCACCATGGTAATGCTTGGACTCACTTTCTTCTCTGCAAGTATGTGGACAGGTGGTTCACTCGGGACAGGTCTTTCATTCAACGATTTCTTCCTCGCCGTTCTCATCGGTAACCTAATCCTCGGTATTTACACTTCTTTTCTTGGCTACATCGGCTCATCTACTGGCCTCTCTACCCACCTCCTTGCTCGTTTCTCTTTCGGTACTAAAGGCTCATGGCTTCCTTCTGCTTTACTTGGTGGTACACAAGTCGGTTGGTTTGGTGTGGGTGTTGCGATGTTTGCTATTCCAGTACAAAAAGCAACGGGCATTGATACCAACACCTTGATTATCGTATCTGGCTTATTGATGACGGGTACAGTGTACTTCGGCATTCAAGCGCTAATGGTGCTTTCAGCGATTGCAGTGCCTGCGATTGCGATTCTGGGTGGTTACTCAGTACTGACTGCGGTAGACAGTGTTGGTGGACTAGAGCAATTGCAACTTATTAAACCAGAGACGCCAATGGACTTTTCAATGGCTCTTGCAATGGTTGTAGGTTCGTTCGTAAGTGCGGGTACGTTAACGGCCGATTTCGTTCGCTTTGGTAAAAAGCCAGCAAGCGCAGTATTAATTACTATGGTTGCGTTCTTCATCGGTAACTCGCTGATGTTTATCTTCGGCGCAGCAGGAGCAGCAGCAACCGGTCAGGCTGATATTTCAGATGTGATGATCGCGCAAGGCCTACTGCTTCCAGCCATCATCGTGCTTGGATTGAATATCTGGACAACCAATGAAAATGCACTTTATGCATCTGGTCTGGGTTTATCTAACATCACTGGTCGCTCAAGTACTACAATGTCTATCATTAACGGCATTATCGGTACGATTTTCGCGCTTTGGTTATACAACAACTTCGTTGGTTGGTTAACCTTCCTTTCGCTGGCGATTCCACCAATTGGTGGTGTAATCATCGCCGACTTCTTCGCGAACCGTAAACGTTACAAAGATTTTGCAAATGCAGAGTTCCAAACCGTTAACTGGGCTGGCATTATCGCGGTAGCAACAGGCGTAGCCGCTGGTCACTTCCTACCTGGCGTTGTTCCTTTGAACGCAGTGTTAGGTGGTGCAATCAGTTACCTCGTGCTTAATCCTCTATTGAACAAAAAAGCTCTGAAATCTCAGGCCGCTTAAGGACACACTATGACAACCTTATTAATCAAGAACGCGAAACTTCAAGACCAAGAGGGCTTGAAACAGATTCTGATTGAAAATGGTCAATTTTCTCGCATTCTCGATAATGACGCGCAAATCAATCATCAAGGCGACATCCTTGATGCTGAAGGTGGCATTGCAGTTACTCCTTTCTGTGAACCGCACATCCACCTAGATACTACTCAAACTGCTGGTGAGCCTAACTGGAACATCTCTGGCACTTTGTTTGAAGGTATTGAGCGTTGGGCTGAGCGCAAAGAACTGCTATCAATCGAAGACGTAAAGTCTCGTGCCAAGCAAACACTGAAATGGCAGATAGCTAACGGTGTTCAACACGTTCGTACGCACGTTGATGTGTCTGACCCAACACTCGTTGCGTTAAGAGCGATGGTTGAAGTTCGTGAAGAGATGAAAGAGTGGGTCGACATCCAGATCGTTGCATTCCCTCAAGAAGGTATTCTTTCATACCCTAACGGCAAAGAGTTGCTTGAAGAAGCAGTGAAGATCGGCGCTGACGTTATCGGTGCTATCCCTCACTTCGAATTCACTCGTGAATACGGGGTTGAATCTTTGCATTATGTGTTCGAGCTTGCACGCAAGTACGACTGTCTGATCGACGTTCACTGTGATGAAATCGACGACGAACAGTCTCGCTTTGTGGAAACATTAGCAGCCCTTGCTCATAAGTTTGAAATGGGCGAGAAAGTAACTGCTAGCCACACCACTGCAATGGGCTCTTACAACGGTGCTTACGCATCTCGCCTATTCCGTCTATTGAAGATGTCTGGTATCAACTTCGTGGCAAACCCGTTAGTGAACATTCACTTACAGGGCCGTTTCGACGATTACCCGAAACGCCGCGGTGTAACGCGCGTTAAAGAGATGCTAGCAGCAAACATCAACGTTTGTTTTGGCCACGATGATGTGTTTGACCCATGGTACCCACTGGGCACAGCGAACATGCTTCAAGTTCTGCACATGGGACTGCATGTAACACAGGTTATGGGCTACGACCAAATCAACAACTCACTTGATTTGATCAGCAAGAACTCTGCTCGCACATTGAACATTCAAGACAACTTCGGTATCGAAGAAGGTAAGCCAGGTAGCTTGCTGATTCTTCCTGCTGACAATGGCTTTGATGCAGTACGCCGCCAAGTACCAGTGCAGTACTCAATACGCCACGGTAAGGTGATTGCAGAGACTCAACCAGCGAAAACAAAAATAAATTTAGATCAAACTGAAGATATCAACTTTAAGCGTTAATATCGTCTATACTAATGTTCAAAAGGAAGCTGAGATGCTTCCTTTTGTTGTGTTGGACGAAGCGACAAAACTATCACTAAATCAGTGTAAATCTTGTACATTCGCACGGTATGACAAAAAAAGCACAAATTTCTTAAGCAATGCGTGTACATCTCAAAAGACTGTGTTAACATGCTCTCGCTCTGTTAGCCGGAGTTATTTAAGTTAGATGAATAGTAAAAAATTGACATGTAAAATCGTTACCCGTTTTTGTAAGTAGTTTTTCCTTATTTCTTAGCAATATTAAATAATTCAATTATCAGCGCATTGCATTAAATGCAATCAACAACTTAGAAAATTTATGAATAAGGGACAAATTATGTCTAACACAAATACTGGCACTGTAAAATGGTTTAACGAAGAGAAAGGTTTCGGTTTCATTTCTCAAGACAACGGCGGCGCTGACGTATTCGTACACTTCCGTGCAATCGTTTCTGAAGGCTTCAAAACTCTGAAAGAAGGCCAAAAGGTTTCTTTCGAAGTTGAAAACGGTCAAAAAGGCCTACAAGCAGCAAACGTTGTTGCTCAATAATTAGCTCTTATAGCTAAAAAGAATTTTAAAGCGCTGATTTTTATCGGCGCTTTTTTATGCCTGCTTATAAACATTTCCCCTCTCGATACAGGCTTTCCCCCGTAAACTCTGAACAAATGCAAATCACCAGCCAAGCGTCCTCAACCTAGACTTTCTCAGTTAAAGCTCAACGATCAATTTACGTCACTTTTTGTATGCACTTCCCTAAACAACACTTAATTCTCAGCAATCTTTTGATACTAACTCACGCTACGCCGAAAGTTTGATAAGCCCGAATATGGTTAAAGAACAATCCATTAGATTACACTTATGAATACGCAATCGATATTCATAATAAAAATAAGTTATTTATCCAACCCTCATCCACTAATCATATAATTTTTAAAGCAAAGACCTTCGAAATCCGCTAACCTTGTTCGCAAGTGGCTTAGTTGTTTTGGTATCTGCAGTAAAAATAATGAACAAAGACGAATTTCAGAAATCCACCGCAAATCTAAAAAAAGCGGTGCCTCTTATGATGAAGAACAGGGTGTCAACGACACCTGCAAATTACGCACTTTGGTACACCTATGTCGATAACGCTATTCCCCAGCTGACTCAAGACATGGATGGTGTTTTAGAACACTACGGTATTTGTCCTCCTGCCGTTGGTGAGCAGCTATACAACAATTATGTTGCCAGCAAATCCGAAACCAATATCAATGACCTTCGCGCTAATTTGGAACTGTTAGTTTCTGAAGTTTCCAATTCAATGAATGACACCCTGACCGACACCTCCGCTTTTTCTGACATGATCGATAAAAGCTTCGAGGACTTGGCTCGTGTTGATAATGAAAGCCTATCTATTGATGAAGTCATGTCCTTAGTTCGACAGCTGGTGTCTGAATCCCGTCATATTCGTCACTCTACTCAGTTTTTAAACTCTCAGCTAAACTCTGCAACCTCAGAGATCACCAAGCTAAAAACCCAGTTAGTAGAAGTTCAGAAAGATGCGCTTTTCGATAGTACAACCACACTCTATAACCGTCGCTCTTTCGACCGTGACATAGAAACCCTGTGTGAAGCACAACAATCTTTGTGTCTGATTCTTCTCGATATCGACCACTTTAAAAATTTCAACGACACCTATGGCCACTTGTTTGGCGATATGGTGCTTAAAGCGATCGCTCGCAAGCTGAAGTTAAGTTGCCGTGAAGGTATTTCTGCCTATCGATTTGGTGGTGAAGAGTTCGCGCTGATTGTGCCTAACAAGTCTTTGCGTATTGCTCGTCAACTCGCTGATACCAATCGTCGCTCTCTAGAAAAGCTGTCGATTAAAGATCGCCGCAGTGGTCAACAAGTCGGCAGTATCACTGCATCGTTTGGTGTCGCTGAACTTGAACCCGGCGAATCAGCTCAATCGCTGATTGAACGTGCTGATAAGCTACTTTATGAAGCGAAATCACTTGGCCGTAACCGAGTCATGCCTTTGTAAAACACACCAACAATGCTCTTATCGACATATTAGTCGGCTCGTATTGAGACTAGAAAGCCCCAAAGTTCATTATCTTCGGGGCTTTTTTTCTTTAGTTGTATAAATTACTTTAGCTAACTAGGATTCACCGTTAGATCTGGAAGCAATAATTCAAGCAGTAGTCTTCACCACTCTTTGCTCTGAACTCTTTATCTTCACTGCATGCCTTTGGTTTACCCTTTGCGTCACCTTGAATCAAACTGATCCAGTGGCGCATCGCTGCAATGGTCTCTTCACGCATTGTGGTTGTTGCTTCCATTGGTGATTGGCCAAACGTGGTGCATGATTCCAACTGAATATCATCAATTTCTACTAGCTCAATACAACCTGTCCCTTTGTGGCAACCAAACATCACCTCTAGGTGGCTGCCACTGCCATCTCGAAACAAGATAGAGTCTGGGTCGTTCTTCTCACCCATGTACGCTACAAACTGCTTAGGGTGCTTCAGACCGCTGTGCTGACCGTCTTTAAAGTAAGCCATAATATGGCGGTAATCGACTACGTAGCTGGTTACGTCTTGATGTGAGCCATTCTCTAGTGGGAATAGTCGATCAAGCAGCTGCTTTGCTTTCACTTGCTTTTCAGTTTGCTGATTAGCATTGATTGTCTCCACGGCAAAGACAGCTTCAGCGATAAATGGCTTTGATTGTTTTTGGATTTCTGTTTTATCGAATGTAAGCATATTCATAGTCTTTCCCTCTTGACCAGTCCGGTGATAACCACCGATTTCTACAGCAAAAATGTGTCCTAGAGCAATTATTCCAAACTAACGTTTAATTTATTTGTCATTTTGTGAATTGCTTAGTTTGTAGATTAGCGCTTTTTTACATACAATTTCACAACAAAAATTTTACAATGTGAATTTTACAAATATGGCCTTGTCAAAAAGTTTAGTTCGTCAGTCACATTTCCTAGGTACGAAAATACGTAACCTAAGAAAACGTAACCATTTAACGATGGAAGACCTGTCTGCGCGTTGTATTAGAATCGACCCAGAATGTGCTCCTTCCGTTTCTTACCTTTCAATGATTGAACGTGGAAAGCGGGTTCCGAGCATCGATATGCTGGAAGTGATTGCACAGGTCTTTCAGAAGAATCCGACGTGGTTCCTCGACGACGAATCTGAACAACAAGCCATTGCTCCTGATAAGGGGAATCGTGGTGGGATAAGTGGCATGGCGCTCGAGCCGAGCTTCCTATTCTCAAACGACATCCTGCAAATTGCGATTCCTGAGATGCTGTCACAAACGGGCATTTCAGGCCGCCAGTTTGCGCACCTCTTGATTCGAGCACACCAAGAGAGCAACCAGAACCACTTCCCTGACCTTGAGCGCGCTGCGGAAGAAGTAGGCTTAAAACGTCTTAACCTCAGCGTAGAAGACCTGATAGACATCGCTAGAAGCCTAGGAATCAACATCCGCTGGGTAACGCGAACGCCGCAAGACGTAGTCGATGAGCTCGGAATTAACGCTAAGCAGTTGGTGACATCCTTCTTTGAGCCTCCCGGTACTATCTTCTTAAACGAGATCCTTAAAGAGTACCCAACCCGTCTGAAATACGACCTTTCGGTTTATATCGGTCATTGCATTCTGCACAGCAAAGAGGGCCTAGAGAGTGTGTTGTCGGTCGGTAACAACAACACGTGGGACGACAACCAGGTATCAGGCTCTTCACAGCTCAACTCCCAAGATATTCTTCAAGCATGGCGAGACTTTGAATCCAGCTTCTTTGCTGGCGCACTTCTGTGCCCGAAAGTCCCGTTTAGGCAGCTACTTGACCGCACTGGTTACGAAATCGACGTTCACAAAAGAGCAGGGGTTTCCCCCTCTGTTGCGATGCGTCGAATGACTGTAGTATCGCCCTACCCTCACTGGCACTACTTTGATGCTTATGGGCCGGGGAAACTCAAGGCGGTATATCGCGGGAACGGGATTCCGCTACCTTGGGGAAATATGAGAACGGTCGCTGACCCATGTCAACATTGGGCTGTGTTCCGTCGATTATCAGAACCTCGAGCGGGAAGCTCGGCTCAAATCTCCATTTTGAACGTGGGTGATGAGCCAAGAATCTACTGCTGTGAATCCATCAATATGACGGATCCTGCGGGTAACAATCGTGTGTTGTGTGCTGGTATAGATCTCAACCCTGCAATTGATGCTCAAGGCGGTAATTCAAGAGACATAGCAGAGCAGCTTAAAGCGTCATGCGTTAACAATGGTGGCTCTGTGGCAATTCCGCGTAACATCAAAAAAGATCTCACGACAATAGCCAAGATTCTAAATATAAATTGGATTGAACGTGGGATTGAGACAGAGGCGAGGCTTATCTGCTCCAGAGGTGGAGAATGCCCACGCCAACCAAGCTGTTACTCGAAGTGTGGTGAGTAAAAAAGTTATAACAAAAAATAGAACCTAAAATTCAGGCAAAAAAAAACCAATCACAATAAGGGTGATTGGTCATATATTTTGTGTGAACAAGAAAGGTTCACTAACAACGTCAGTTGGCTAGGTGACCCTCGGCTTAAGAAGGGTCACCATTACTAATGCAGCATGCGTGCCAACTTTTAAAACACGTATTTACTACGCATCTGGACACGTATTGGCCGGATATCCTTGTTTGTTTTGCAAACTGGAATTGCAAATTGCAAAATTCAACAAAAACGCTAGTGATTATGTTATTATTAATGAATAATTAAAGATTCATTACCCTTCCCAAAAATGTCATATTTCCCTTAGATTCAATCACTTTAAACAGCAATAAACCTCCCCTAGCTTACTCAAGCTATACGGTTACTCAACATAAACAACACCCTAAACAACACCCATAAAAAAACGCGAACATTGAGATTCAATATTCGCGCTTATTCGATTTCTATGACAGAAAGAACTTAACCCACGAGACGCCTTTTTATAAAGCGACTCATGTTCGTTGCTCTTTCAATATCTCAGAAAAGATTACTTCTGAGGAGCTGGCTTAGAACGGCTTCGAGACGGTTTGTTTGTCGAAGGTTTGTTGCTTGTCGGCTTATTTGACGACTTGCTTGGGCCGTAGCTGCCGCCGTAACCAGACTTCTTAGGTTTGCCTGCAGGTTTACCCGCGTTGTTTGGCTTACCAGTACCGTTAGATTTACCCGCACCGCTTGGTTTGCTCAGAGTGTTCTGAGCACCTGCGTTATTTGCAGCAGGTTTATTGCCCGCACTACCGCGTTTAAAGTTGCTGCCGTTGTTTCTTACTGATTTATCTTCAGTTGTCGCAGCTGAGTTGTTTTCAGCAGGTTTCTTACCAGATGTCGGCTTACGCTTTAGAGCCGAACCATTACCAGCTACATGACGCTTGTTCTTACCTGCTGGCTTGTGCCCGCGAGCGTTATCACCAGAGCGTTGACCATCAGCATGTTCACGTGGCTGTTTTGCTTTCTTCGGTTTCTTAGGCTTGATTGGACGTGAATCCAACCGAGACTCAGGTAACTTATTTACTGGAGAGAAACCTTCCAGTTCACGACGCTCTAGCACTTGTTGAATCAGGCGTTCAATACCGAACAGCTCACCCACTTCATCAGCACAAACCAATGAAATCGCTTTACCTACTTCACCTGCACGGCCAGTACGACCGATACGGTGTACATAGTCTTCTGATACATGAGGAAGATCGAAGTTAACTACTTGAGGCAGTTGCGGGATATCGATACCACGAGCGGCGATATCAGTTGCAACAAGTACTCGTACCTTACCTGTTTTGAAGTTCTCTAAGGCTTTAGTACGTGCACCTTGGCTCTTGTTACCATGGATAGGTGCAGCAGTGATGTCTTGCTCTTCAAGGAAGCGAGCAAGCTTGTTCGCACCGTGTTTCGTCTTGCTGAACACCAACACTTGTTGCCAATCGTTATCTTTGATTAGCTTCGCTAGCATTGCGCTCTTTTTCTTTTTGTCTACTGGGTAGATGCTTTGCTCAACCGTTTTTGCCGTCGAGTTTGCAGGGCTTACTGAAATCTCAACAGGATTGTTCACTAAGCCTTTCGCTAAGCTGCGGATATCATCAGAGAACGTCGCTGAGAACAGTAGGTTCTGACGCTTCTTAGGCAAGAAAGCTAAGATCTTACGAATATCGCGGATGAAACCCATGTCTAGCATGCGGTCCGCTTCATCTAGCACTAGGATTTCTAGTTGGTCAAAACGCACTGCATTTTGGTTGTATAGGTCAAGTAGACGACCAGGTGTTGCCACCAACACGTCACTACCTTTACGCAGTTTTTGCATCTGAGGGTTAATCTTCACACCACCAAACACTACCGTCGAAGTCAGCGGTAAGTTAATACCGTACTTCACTACGCTGCCATTCACTTGCGCAGCAAGCTCACGAGTTGGCGTTAGCACGAGCGCACGAACTTGGTTCTGACGTACGCGAGTACCTTTCGATAACATTTCAAGAATAGGTAGCGTGAAGCCTGCAGTTTTACCTGTACCTGTTTGAGCAGCGGCCATAACATCTTTGCCCGTTAGGACAGCTGGCACGGCTTTCTCTTGTATTGGTGATGGCTTATCGTAACCTTGTGCTTCAATAGCTTTAAGGATCGGTTCAGAAAGGCCAAGGGAGGTAAAACTCATAGATTATTTTCTCAGTTGAATAACATTTAGTATGAGCAACACGTTAAAAAGTGCGTTGCTTCAGCTTTTGCTCATCAAATACATTGATACGGAGCAAAGCGCGGTATTCTGAGGCTTTTCCCCCCATTCAGCAACTAAATTCTAATCGCAGCTAAAATTCAACCTAGATAACTTGTCGCTTCTGTTCGTACATTTTTTCATCAGCGGCTTTTAAGAGCGCATCGACATCATTGTAGTTGTTATTGTGAATAACCCAACCCACACTGATTCTGAGATAAATAGAGTGCGCGTCGTACACAACTGGTGCCGAGCATATCGCCTTTCGTAGTTTAGTCACGATCGACGATACGTGTTGATCATCGATAATGCGTGGCAACAAGACCAAGAACTCATCACCGCCTATCCTTGCGACGATATCTGAAACACGCAGCTCACTTCTGATGCGGTTAGCACACTCAATCAATACCTGATCGCCTGCCGCGTGACCATAAGTGTCGTTGATCGCTTTAAACCCATCCAGATCGATATTGACAACCGCAAAGGTTCTCGCTCTCTGCTTTTGAGTGGTTTTAAATGCCTGCTTGAGGCTGTACATGAAGTATCGACGATTCGGTAACATCGTTAGCTCATCATGCATAGAACGGCTATCTGCAATCCGGTACAGACGATAAATAGTAAAGAAGGCAAACGCCAACACTAATATAATGGAGTAGCCTACCAGCCTTACCGCTTGGATTCGATACCAAGGCTCATCCATCAATACATGTTCGTTACCGGAGAGAGCAAGGTACCAACCCCCGTATGGGAAACTCACCTGTTCAGTGGCGAACGCATTATCGAACACATCCTGAGTGCCATAAAAGACAGCGCCATCTTTCCCTGAACTGTTTGCACCACGAATTGCTAATTCATACTTGTTCTCTATCTTGCCGATTCCAACATCTTCAAACAGCTCATCTAAACCGATAACAGCACTGGAGACACCCCAGTAATCTTGATTGAAAGGCGGGTCTCGGAAGATCGGAGTGCGTGCAATGAGGGCTTGTCCACCTTGAAACAGCTCAAAAGGACCGGCAATAAAGGTGTTGCCAAGATTACGGGCTATCTCAACAGACTCCCATTGATTTGGGTGATCACGATAATTAATACCGAGAATCTGCTCATTACCTTCCATCGGGTAAACAAAGTTTAGAATGTCGTCTTTGGCGAGTCCGATAAGTCGAATATGGAAGCCATCTTGAATGATATTCTCAGCAATCTTATCCCAATTTTTCACCTCACCATCGGGGTTGATGGTCACTAAGGTCGAGAAATTATTGAGGATATACATATCTGACACGATCGCGGCTTCAATCCGAGAACGAATAATGGATAGTTGCTTTTTTGCCTCTGAATACGATTCGTTTTTAAGAAAAGTTAATTGCTTGGCATGAAAGAACTCAATTGCGCTTACTATCGCAAGGAAAAAAAGAAAAGATACTACTCTGGCAGACCACTGCTTGCTAGAACCACTTGGCATTTACGAACCTCTAACACTATTGTTCTATATACTGCCTTATAACGGCTCATTTCTGGCTTATTGCCCCAGTATGCCGCTAAGTCATTAAAAATCCATACTGACGTCGACTATCTATCAAATATTGAGTGATCCATCACTTCAAACTTCTTTACTAAACGAATGGTTTAATCAAAAAGGGTTAGTGAACCTTATAAAGCTTACATTGTATTGACTCAATGCTTACATTAAAGGATTCATCAATGTTATTTTACATAGACTAATAATCAGCTTGGTACCTCACGACATGAAGTTAAAAACTATCACACTGTGTACATTGCTATCAGCCTCGGTTGCCGTTGCCGTTCACGCACAAGAAAACGTTCAAGCGCCAACCGCGGCGAACGTTCAATCCCAAGCAGATTCGCTCAATTCTCAAGAACAATCTTTCAAGCAATCTGCAGACCTAATTCGCACCACCTACGAAAGCCAGCTTTACACTCTGCCTGCATTCAAAGAAGGTCACTACGGGCTGCGCATGTATCGCCAAACATTAGACGATAAGTATTCGGCGGCGGTTTGGAGTGACATGGCTCGAGTGGCAAGCAAGCTAAGCACTCTGTCGAACGAAGTTCAAACCATGGAACAAATCGTACTCTACTCAGAGAAGCGAGTTGCATCTTATATTGGTGATAACGATGAGCGCAGTGTTCGACGCTACAACATCACCAAGCACATGCCAGAATATCTTTACCTTGGTGTTGACCTTCTAGGCTCGATGGCTCGTGCTAATGAATACGGTTTAGAACACAAGAACGATGCCAAGCTGCGCGAAATCATTCGTCGCTATGACTTCTCACGATACGTGACCAATGAAGACATGGTGAAAGCGTGGGCTGCTCAATTAGCGAATCAGGTTTACTGGTTGCGCCAACTGGGTGAACAAGATGTCGTTGATGAGTTCGTCGATACCTTCAAAAAAGCATACCCAAACGATAAAGACAGAAAGCTTTCAAGCCAGCAATACGGTAATAAGATCTATGGTATGACACACGTCATCTTTGGCGACTCAGAATATTACCAACATCAAGTCCGCGAACAAGATCATCAATGGATCTACGATTACTTCAGAGAAAACATCGATACGATTCTGCTGCGTGCGAAAGAAGATGTGATTGCTGAGGTTGGATTAACCTTCTTGTTGGCAGGTTTAGAAGATGACCCAGTTGTAGAGAAAACTCGACTCGCGATTCAAGCTTCAATCGATGAGAAACAAGGCATGATCCCTTCAATTACTGGCGATTTTGACCTTGAGTACGGCGAACACCGCAACGTATTAGCAATCATGCTACTCGATTGGCAGCAAGTGAATGAAGCGCCGACTTATGAAGGCAGCCCTAAGGTGTTTACTAACATCCCTTACGGACTCATTAAAAACCAACCACCGAAGAACTAGCAACATACCTAGCCTAGGTTCATCATAGAACCCAAAAAGCCTCATACCTTTCAAGGCTGCGGCTTTTTTTATTCTTTCCACACCATCGCTTCGCTCTGGCTTAGGTTTGAGTTTGAGTTTAGAGGCAGACTTTGTTCATCACTATCGTGAAATCCCCTTCTGCGTAACCTTCTATTAAAGAAACATCCTCACAAAACGTTTTACAGAAGCGATACACGCCCTGAGGGTGATAACTCATCAAGGTATTACGTGAAGGATGTTGGCTTGAATTGAGAAGATTAAAAATCACCGTCTGATTCGCCAATTCATACATGCGAGTAATCATGTTTGTCAGATAATCAGAATCACGAGAGACATAGTTCAGTGAACCACTCGCGATGACAATGTCGTGCGCCTCAAGTTTCATTTTGCTCATATCACCCGACAAAAACCGACAACGATCTTCTGTATAGTTTTGCTTTGCCTTCTTAAGAAAGCCTGCGTGTTGGTCAACGCCGGTATAAGATTGAATGCGATAGATGCTGTCGAGCAGCTCAAACAGCTCGCCATAGCCGCAACCCAAATCTAAAACACTCTTCTTTTCGAAGTCCGCTGCACGAGCGATCACTTCAAAGCGACACAACTGGCTCTCTTCGCTAGTCCAACCTAAAGCTTTAGCCTTGTCGCCATTCGAGCGGTTTGTCTGCTTTCGATGATAGCGATACACCTTCCAACGATCGAGCCAGTGCATTCAAATCAGCCCTACTTCAATGAACATCAGCACACCTTGATAAGATTAAGCTTTAGAACTTGAAGAAAAGAGCCCACCGATTTTATAACCGATCGCATAGCAAACCACGGCGACAGTAACAAACACCAATGCCGAGAAGAAATACGCTACAGACGCTGCGACACCAGCCCCCCACACCACGCTGAACACCAAACCGAGATAAGCCTCTTTTGGCCACTGGTAGATAGGAAACTGAGCGCCGCCAGCAATTAGGTAAACCATCGCAAACAAGCCAATGAAGGTAACAATAAGACCGATGAGAACGCGAATGTTCATGGAGAGACCCTTGATTAATTTAGCTTGGTTGCCATTGTTCCTAATCGAAAGCGGATATGCTTAGTCGGAACCGAATATTCTCAATCGAAATCGAATGTTCTTAATCGAAGCCGAATGTTATTAATCGCAACCTGATGATATTCAAGTATATCGGATAAAAGGAACTGGCTCTATTACTCTTCCGAGTGAGCTTTTACTCACGATAGACAAATCACAGTCGACGGCCAAAACCTGATTTCGCCTGATTAACAGGCACAAAAAAGCGGACACCCTCCTTACGTTAACTCCGTAAGTAAAGTGTCCGCTTTAACTGAATATAGCTTAAAGCAGGATGAAAATACCCGCTAAGCATGCACTCATTAGGTTTGCTAGCGTACCAGCAGCTACAGCTTTCAAACCTAAGTTTGCAACTTCAGCACGGCGCTCTGGTGCCATAACACCGATTGAACCTAACTGAATCGCGATAGAACCAATGTTAGCAAAGCCACATAGAGCAAAAGTCACGATCACTTGGCTGTGTTCAGATAACAGAGCTTTGTTCTCAACGAAGTCGATGAAAGCAACAAACTCGTTCATAACGATCTTCTGACCGATGTAAGAACCCGCCATCAATACTTCGTCACTTGGGATACCGATCAGCCATGCAAGAGGCGAGAACAGGTAACCAAAGATAGCTTGTAGCGTAATACCCGCAAAACCGAACGTTTCACCTAGGCTTTCTAGGCCAGTGTTGACCATCGCAATCACACTCACGAATGCAACCAACATAGTACCAACCGCTACCGCAACCTTCATACCGTTCATCGCGCCGCTTGCCAATGCATCAATCACGTTGCTTTGGTCAGCTTTATCTAGTTCGATATGGTCGTAATCACTTGGTGTGCTGCGCTCAGGAACAATGATCTTCGCCATTAACAGACTGCCCGGAGCCGCCATAAAGCTTGCAGCGATAAGATATTTAAGCTCAACACCAAGGCCAGCATAACCACCAAGTACACTACCCGCTACCGACGCCATACCACCTGCCATTACAGCAAACAGTTCCGAACGAGTCATAGACTTTAAAAAGGGACGAATAAGAAGAGGAGACTCACCCTGAGAAAGGAAGATATTACCTGTAGCAACCAGAGATTCAGCTTTACTTGTACCCAGCAGTTTTTGCACCGCTCCGCCCAAGATTTGAATCACTTTTTGCATGACGCCTAAGTAATAAAGCGCAGAAATCAAAGCACTGAAGAAGATGATGATTGGAAGCACGCGAACCGCGAAAATGAAGCCTTCAGTAGCAAGGTCACCGAAAAGGAATGCGATACCAACGTCTGCAAAACCAAGCAGGCTAGAAACACCATTACTTAGGCTTGTTAGCGCCAATTGTCCCCATGGGAAATACAATACTAAGGCTGCAAAACCGATTTGAAGTAATAGTGCACGAGAGACCGTTTTCCAGTTAATTGAAGAACGACTTTCAGATAACAGGTACGCGAAAGCAATCAGTGCAAGAACACCGACAAAACCAAATAGAATATTCATAATGTGTCCTAGTAATCCTTAAAGAGTGAACATGAGCCAAGCAAATGACATCAAAGGAACAGGACAAAGAACCGCAAGCAAAACGCTACGCGATGAAGGAGCTAACAGGGTTAGCGAATGTAACAACGAGTTGTTCATGTAAAAAATCACCTTATACAAGCAGTGGAACGTAGCTGGTCCGGTCCGTGGGGTCATTCACATATCCATGTGACGGCTTGTATTGGCTAAGCACCGGCTTAAAACCGGAAAAGAAGTATAAACAGTTAAGTGAGACTTTCATCACATTTTTTGACGCAAACGATCGCGCGGTCATAAAGCGTACAAATCGAACTACTTCTCGCAATAATTAATTTTTCCAGCAAGAAATAATGCAAAAAAAACCATCATTAAAATAAAAAGCCACAGAGTGTGGCTTTTTCAAAATATGAGATCAAAGTGGGAATAACTAGTTTAGCAGGGCACTTTTCACTTCAGCATCTCGGAATATCTCTTCAAAACGCTGTTTGTAGATCAGTTGCATCTCATTGATGATTGCACCACCATCAGGTACATCATTCTCGCCTTGGAAATTTTTGCTGAGTAGCTTATTACCAGCTTCATCATAGATAATCACATTAACGTTGTACCAAGAGTTATCCGTAAATGCGTGGAAGTCATACTTCCACTCATTCAAGACAAACATCATCGATTTGTTGTCGAATGCTTTCATCTGCTCAGCAACCTTGGTGATATCCTCTTCAGGCGTCGTCTCAACCGACTCAACAGCTACTTGCTGTTTTTTCAAGCCTGCGACCAATCTGTCAGTCAAAAATTGAGACATTGGCTGCTGTGTCGCCGTGTTGTAGGTATAAGGAATACCTAACGAACTGCGAATAATTCCCTCAAATTTTGGCTCTTTATCATGATCGAGAACGTATGGTCTCTTATCGATTACAGCGACGGTCAACGCTTTTTCCTGTGGAACTTCATTGAGTTGAGGCGCACTTTGCTCTGCAGTTAATACTGTCGCACAACCGGAAAGTCCTAGAGATACTGCAGCAAGCAGCAAACTGACGAGTTTTTTCATTAGATTTACCTATCTTATTGTTTTGAATAGGCTGTTCTAACAAACATTGCCTCGCTCCGTAAATATTCATCAAATCAATAATTTATATAATCTTTATTTCTATAAATTAGCTCACACATCAGGTTGAATTTACTGAGTCGTCAATCAATAAAACGCTAAGTAACAAGCCCTTGTAAATGAGAGTTATGAAATGAACAGATTATGTTCAAGCTATCAAGCAAAAGCACAAGGACATCGGCGCGTACTATGTTCTGGCACCAAAAATTGCGATGCCTCATGCTCGCCCTGAAGATGGTGTGAACGAAGCATCACTGCAAGTAACGGTATTCAAAAAGGGTGTTGATTTAGAGTCAGAAGACAACGGTGACGTTTACCTTTCGATTACTCTGGCGGCGATGGACTCAGATAGCCACATCCATACGATTATGGCGCTATCAGAGTTGTTCCAAAATGATGATGACATTGATGCCATCATCGCAGCGGAAACTGAGCAAGCGATCATCGAGCTCTTAAAGCGATACTAATCTCGATCTAAAGATCCTGATAAGCCCCCATTAAAAAAGCGATAGCCTCGGCTATCGCTTTTCTGTTTCTGGTGTTTAGTCATTTCGACCGAGTATGAGTTTAGGCATTACACCTCTAAAGCATTCAGTGGCGTTAAAACGCGTACATTCTTTTATCTGTTGATAATTCAAAGCAATATTGCGCGTGTTTATTAAGGCACTCAAACACTTCTCGATCCAACTTAAAGTTATCAACGTAGTCCGTCAAAATAGCGAGTGTTTCTTCTAATGTCATACCTGCACGATAAGGGCGAGACTGAGTTAGCGCTTGAAACACATCCACCACAGCAACAATTCGACTGGGTTGATCCAGCTCTTCAGCCGTTTTGCCCATCGGGTAACCCGAGCCATCTAACCTTTCATGATGATTAGATGCCCACTGACAAACCTGAGGTGAACTGAACAACTCCTGCAATGCAAATCGAGTGTCCGTTGCATGGCGTTTAATACAGCAATACTCTTCTTCAGTAAGTAAATCCGGCTTATGCAGAATGTCATTAGGGGTTTGCAGTTTACCGATATCATGGACCAATCCAGCCAGATAGAGTTTGCGCTGAGTGGTGTAGGAATAACCCAGCTGTTTGGCGAGGTATTCTGAAAGCTGCCCAACCTTTAAAGAGTGCTTAAAGGTAAACGAACTTTTGGTATCAACAACGTTGGCAATAAATTCGGCAAAGGCCACCGTCTCATCCAACGACATCTGTTGAGAGAAGAATGGCACAGGCTCAAAATTATCCCTCATGTTCTCGATGTATGGAATCTCCATAGAAAACCAGAAGTCATCCAAATCAACCAACTCGCACATGTGTTGCACAAGGTTGGTTTCGAACATCTCATCCGCTTGTTCAGTCAAACGTTCAATGATGCTCGCTTTGCCATCTGGTGTTAGGTTTCCATAACGATCAGAAGAGGTTATGCCGTATAGATAATCGACTCTATCGGCAAGCATCACGATGGCAGCTAGTTCTTTTTCTAACTCGCTGATATGAATAGCCTTTAGCTCAGACCACGGAGTATGATGATAAAGAACCGGCTTAGCGAATATAGAAAGAACTGGGCACTCTTTTAATATTTGGTAGCCCTTTTGACAATGGTGATAGCTTGAGTCGGGTACAAACCCAGACGTTAAGCTGAGCTGTTCATCAATTTGCGAGACACCACAGTCGTGAATCAAGCCTAACGAAAATGCGAGCTGCGCTTGCTCTTCTTCCCACCCTACACTCAGAGCACATCGATACGCGATGTAGCCCACTCTCTGTCCATGATTTTTACTTTCGAAACCGACGTTATCAAGCGCCTTAGCAATACCGAATAGAGCCTTCCTTAGGTCCACGGTCACGTCCTGGCAATGTTGATTCATTATTTAAGCCTAGCATTTTTATAGTTTTTATATATTTAGGCCGCTAATACTAATGCATAGCTAATGATTATATACACAACTATTGTAAGGTTTAATGAGTTTCGTGATAGATCTAATGTATCACGAAAAATCCATGCTACAAGTGGTTGCATATTAAAAATCATGCGACATTATAGCCTGCCGACTAAGATTCGCTTTAATAAGCAGCCATAAGAAAAGGAAAGACATGTTTAAAACGGTTATCGACAACGAACTCTCCATCGCATTGGTTGAAGAGAGCTTCGCTTCTCACTACGCGGACATCTCACAAAGCCAGAATGAGTACCTAAGTCAATGGCTCGTGTGGCCACCACATTGTAAAACCGAGCAAGACTTTAGGATCTTCATCCAACGCTCGCTACACGATTATGCGGAAGGGAAAAGCATGACTTGTGCAATCGTGTATCAAGACAAGGTCGTTGGTAACTGCAGTTTCAATACCATTGATCATGATAAGCAAAAGGTGACGATAGGTTATTGGTTATCTGAGACATACCAAGGAAAGGGGATTGTGACGCGCGTTGTCCAGAAGCTGATTGATATTGCTTTCAATGAGTTAGATATGGAAAAGGTAGAGATATCAGCCGCAACCGGTAACCAAAGCAGCCGTAAGGTTTGTGAGCGCTTACATTTCACGTTAGAAGGTATCATCACGCGTAACGAGAACTTGAATGGTCGCATCGTTGACCACGCTATTTATGGCCTTCATCGCTCTAAGCTCTAAGCTCTAAGCTCTAAGCTCTAAGCTCTAAGCTCTAAGCAGTAGTACTAAGCAGTCACTCGCTTGTAAATCGGAATATGAAAAAGCCACGGTATTAGTTCGTGGCTTTGTTATTTGACGAGCCTGAAGATCTCTAAAAGCTCCATCTTATGCGATCTTAGGAATCACGATACTGAACTTGGCACCACCATAGTTGCTGTCGTCGATTTTGATATCCCAAGAAAGCTTTTTAGCCGCAGATAGAGCAATCGCGAGGCCTAATCCCAATCCACCGGTGGTCGACGTTCTGCTTGAATCTAATCGAGAGAACGGTAGGAATACCTCATCACGCTTATTCTCCGGTATTCCAGAACCATTATCTTCAATCACCACCAGCCAGTTTTCTGAGTTCTCATCCAGCGTCATCCACACTTTGTCTTGTGTGTAATTACCCGCATTCTTGAGAACGTTATCGAACACCAAGCGCGCCATTGAACAGTCACATTTTATCGTGCAGTTTTTCTGAACCTTAGAGTCAAAGGTCACGTTCTCCAACTCCGAGTAGCGAATCCGATCTAAGCAATATTCGAGCAGGTTAGCTCTCACTTTTACCAACTCAAAGAAAGAGTTATCCATGACATTCAACTTCGAAAGCATGATGATTTCTGACGTGAGCTCGTTGATATCCTCAATGTAGGTATCAATGTCATCGAAAAGAACCTGATGATTATCGGGTGCCCCCCTTCTTAATATATCGGTCGCCAGCTGAATACGACTTAACGGAGTTCGTACTTCGTGTGGGATAGCTTGAGCGAAGATATGACTTTGTTTTACTTTACTCTCAATCTCTTCAGCCATGAAGTTAAAACTGCTGGCCAAATCAGAAACAGGATGGATGTCGTCCATGTCAGATCGAGTACTAAGCTTGCCCTTACCAAACTGCTTCTGCTTCTCGACGAGCAACTCAATTCTCTCTTGAAAACGCCTCACAGGTAAGTAAACACTTGCTCCAATCGCCACGATTACAGCCAATAACAGCCCTAACAAAAAGTGTCGTTCTGAGTCTTCATACCATTCAATGTCAGGAGAGAAAAAGTCCCCTACCTCACTGAACCCAAAACTAAATTTAGAGTTTGGTAGCTGAAACACGGCCGAATAAAGGTTGTCATCACTTAGATATATCGGCACACCGTTTAAGGTTGTGTATAGCTCACATTGTTGGCAAGGCGCCTCGCCAGACCAATTCTCCAACAGGCGTAAATTGAAGATATAAAATTGTTGGTAGCCTGTTCTATCGAGCTCTTTATAGAGTGAGTTTTCTTGATTATGTTGACGAACATACTGCTCCACAAAGTAGATGCCATCATTGAGGAAGGTTTCGATCTCGGTGCGTCGCATGTGCCCTTCACCAAGGTTCAAAAACAAAAATATCGTTGCCGACATCCCAGTCACTATCCCAAGGTATAAGCGAGCAAACATCGAAACCGAGCGAAGTTTCGTAGCAATGAACTTACGCAACCAGCATGTACCCCTTGTTGCGAACCGTACGAATCAACTGTTTGTCTTTTGCGTGGATGCGAAGCTTTCGGCGTAACCCAGACACGCGCATATCAATCGAGCGATCATTAAACGCGTAATCAATCCCTCTAAATAGCTGACAGCACTGGTCTCGAGTCACGACCTGACAGATGTTATTAACGAGAAGGTTTAAGATTTCAAATTCAGCAGAAGTAAGCTTGAGGTTTTGGCCATAGAGCGTGGCACTTTGAGCAGAGCTGTTGATTACAATATCGCACTGTTTTTCAGCCGCAGTTTCTTGCGTAGTTGTTATGGGAGTGGCTCGGCGCAATAACGCTTCAATTCGCGCTAACAAGGCATGGCCACGAATCGGCTTGGCAACGTAATCGTCCGCGCCAAATTTAAATAAGCTGACCTCACTCATTTCATCGGCAGAGGCCGTTAGCACTAAGATCATTCCATTGTAAAACTCACGGGCTTGACGGCAAATCTGCGCGCCGCTCATCCCTGGGAGCATCAAGTCCAACAGCACTAAATCAGGTTCAATACTTCGGATCGCTTCAAGTGCCAAGTTCCCTTCATGAACAACGCTAACATTGTAACCTTCGGCTTCGAGGTAAAGCGTCGTTAAACGAGCTATCTCTTGGTCATCTTCAACAATGAGCACTTTGGTTTTCGACATTCCTATCACCAGTATTTATTAAAAGCGAGGGCAGTATATATACTGGTCATAGATCATCAATATTGGAATCAGAGCCCTACATTTACCGTACGCAAAACATAGTAATCACTTTTGTACATACACGTTTACAGAATAGAGAACCAACAACCGGTGCGCCTTGGTTTATCAAGGTTTCCTCCTTCAGAGCACACCATTTTGATGTGCAAGGAAAGTGGCTCTTTGATAAAAGCGAACTGCTGCTAAACCTAACCTGTACAACAAAGCAAAAAGAGAAGCTGATAAAAGCCAGATACAACGCAGAACACGACTGTTTAACGGAGCTTTATAATCGCCGTGGGATCAGCAACCTTCTAGAAACCAGCATTGCCTATCGCTCACCGTTTGAATTGATGTTTGTCGACCTTGATGGCTTCAAATTAGTTAATGACACTTATGGGCACACTGTCGGAGACCAACTACTCAAACGGGTTGGTGAACGCCTTAAACAGTTGGTTGATGAGAAATGTATGATAGGGCGATTTGGTGGCGACGAATTCATTGTGATTGCCCACACCTGCCGAAATCAAAATATCCCACTACTTTGCTCTCGCATCATTGATGCCTTAAACCGAAGTTTCCATATCAGAGGCATCGGCAGTTTATCTGTCGGTTGCAGCATAGGTACCGCGCATTTCCCTGATAACGCGGTTGACCAAGAAACATTGCTAAAGCAAGCGGGTATGGCGATGCATCTTGCAAAAGCGAATGGTCGAAACCGCTTCCAAACGTTTACCCCAGACTTAGCACAAACCCTGCATCGCAAAGTAGAGATCCGCCATCGACTGGCACGCGCCATAGAAAACGACGATCTCAACCTTCACTATCAACCGATCATGAACACCAACAGCGACAAGGTGAAAGGGTTTGAAGCCTTGCTTCGATGGTCAGACAAAGAGCTAGGTAACATAGGCCCTGATGAGTTTATTAGCTTAGCGGAGGAGACGGGGCAGATTGTACCGCTCGGGAAATGGGTTCTGAACTCTGCACTCAAACAGCTATCGATATGGCAACGTGAGTTTGATAGTGAGTTGATGATGAGTATCAATATTTCGAGTATTCAGATGCACGCGACCTTTGCCGAGCAGCTATTAGCAATGTTGAACTTCTACAATATCCAACCTCAAAGCATCGCCCTTGAGATCACCGAATCTTCCATGATCTTCAAGCATGGTGAAGTCAGGCAAGCGTTAAGCGATATTTCTAAATTGGGCGTAGAGCTTCACCTTGATGACTTTGGCACAGGCTACTCGTCACTGTCGATGTTGCATGACTTACCGATTAGCAGCGTGAAACTCGATAAAAGCTTCGTCCACGGTTCACACAAAGGGAGCAAAGCGATTGTCCAAGCCACCCATGCTATCTATGAAAAATTGGGGCTAAAAGTGGTTGCTGAAGGTGTCGAAACCGAAACGCAAAAAGCGTTCTTAATCGATTGTGGATACCAGTATCTTCAGGGATTTTTATTTAGTAAACCAATTCCCTCAAATGAAGTCGAAAGTCAGTTTTTGAATGGTCGACAATCCTACAATTAAAGACTTATTTATCAATAAATTAAGTCGTTTGAATGCTTCCTAAACAATCGGCTGCTGTGGGTGTGTACGCTTACGTATGCTTACATAGCGTTTAACAGTAAGAGGAAATAATTAAGCTATTGTTTATAAAGAAAATTACATAGAAATTCACACAATAAAACACCAAACCATTATACCCACTAACTGTAATGACTTTGGTATTTAGATTACCCTCATTCCGTCCCTTTAGCAGAGCAAATAATCGGTAACCATGAACAGACAAAACGGCTTCACTCTTTTAGAACTCATCATCTCTGTATTAATTTTAGCGATCGTTTCGGCGACAGCTATGGTCAAGTTCTTAGACGTTCAAGGAAGTGCTCGGGCGAGTAAAATACATGATGTGGCTGGTAACCTTCGCACGGGTATCGATATGATCTACGCGAAGTCAGCGATTGCTGGCGTTGAGGATGAGTGCAACTATGTTGAAAAGACGGAGATTGAGACCTACTACGTTTGTCATGGTTACCCAATCGCCTATGTTGACTCACTAAGAAGACTGCTCAATATCGACGCAACAGAGCTTCATGTCATCAACAAAGAAGTAGACTCTGGCAGCAATGCAGAAAGAGTAGCCGCCATCTCTTTCGACACCGAAAACTACACCTATTCGCCAGAAGGAGACTTTTGTCAGGTGCTTTATCAGCCAGAAAAAGAACCACAGATCGTGGTGCTTGATGGTGCATGTTAAATACTCAACGATTGCACGCTTCCATAGTTAACACAAAGCCTCCGCGACAGGTCTTTGAATATCATGTGGTTACGCTAACATTTGCTCAAAAATAACACTAATTGATCTAACTTGTTGCTGCTTATACTTTTAGGCAGTGCTCATGGTATAACACCAACCTCATTCATATCTTATTTTCATCACTAGCCGATTAATATTTACATAGACACATATTTGATACATATGTCAATAATAATTCCATTAAAATTCTTTAATCAACACATCATGATAAAAATCATCCTTTCCCTATTTTAAATATCCCACCTTAAAGTTTAATTATTTAAATTTCGTAACAGAATAAATTAAAGTCAATCATTCAACAAATATAATTAATTCTATCATTTATTACTTTAATTAAATCACCAAAACAATACGCCACATAAATTATATTAATATCACATAAAATGACATAATTTAATTTTATCATGAAAAATTATGATAAATCTCACACATCGATAAACCGAATGAATACCATCAGAAGCTACATTAGAAACCTCTAAATCCAGTCGCTAAACCTACCGCGTAGAAGCTGTGAAATGGATAAATACCAAAACAAATGGATAAATCCCCCTTACCCCTTGTAAATCATTGGCTTTCATTTATAAATTCAACTTTTGGGTGAACATCTCCATAACCTTTCATTAAAGCCCAAATTCTGCGATTAGTATCAACATCTTGAGATAAAATGGTGACATTTTGGTTATATTATTTAGATCGAACTCTTGTGTTGAATGAAAATCCCAGCCATCACATATCCATCACACAAATATAATAACTATCGCTTAGGAGTTAAGCTATGCACTGTTCTTTCAATATAAATAACAATAATGAGAGCTTGCAACTAATCTATAATGAAGAAAAAATATACATAAAAAGAGACAGTAATAAGATATCAGAGGAAACTCTTAATAGTAAAGAGAGTTTTGTTTTCAAATACCTTATTGAACACTCGTCAATATCAAACCCTCAATCTGCACGAGATGTTGAAGAATCTTTTAAATTACACTTTGACGAAGAGTTTAGCTTATACGCGTTAAAAAATATTATTGCTTCTATAAGAAAGAAATATCGAAGCTTATGTAAGAAAGCGAAGGTAGATAATAATAGCGAACTTATCTCTAACCTTTATAAGGTAGGTTACTTTATCGATCTCGATAAAAGCTCAACCAACCGTATCGCACCTAAGTACGACATCAACCAGTTCAAGCCCAGCCAGTTCGAGATGTTGAAACTGATGTTCAACACCTATCATCGAGAGCTGATTAAGGCTCTGATAGCCGTGTTCACCATCTCTTCCTTTTTCCTATTCGTTGTCTACTTTTCCCAAATCCTTTATACGACGAAGATTGCGAATGAATACAGTGAGAACACCAAACACATTGCCGCAGAAGTCATGGACTACGGTTGCGATAGCCACGGGGCTGTGCACTCGCTAAGGCACTCGCTCAACCTTGATTCTGTCATCATGACTACGTCTTATGGTTCATGTTATATCTCCAAAACACGCTCGAAAATGGTAGACCTTGATCAAGTTGATGACTTTTACGATAGTGCCGATTTCGCTTATTCACGTTTCGCAGACACTAAGCATGACATTGACCTTACAGTGCGTATTTCTACACGCTCTATCGAAGCTCGATACAAGAACTCACTATTGCCTCTATTAGTCGATTCGATTTCCATCCAGAAGAATGGTTACCACATCTTAAACCTTGGCGAAGAGAGTAAATCTATCTATCAAACCTCCCTACCAACGGGTGCAACCATCACCTTCTACAGTGACGACATTGTTGCACTATGGATTGCGCTTTCTCTGATACTCGCCACCCTGCTTTATCGCTCCTATATTCTGGGTTTCGTGATCTACCTGTTTCGTTGGAAACACATCTCCTTTGAAGAAGAGCCGATCATCAACACCGAAGACAACTGCGTTCTCTACTACGAGTTGTTATCTCGTGTGCGTAACGTTGGCGTTTTAAGCTTCATCAACACCATGAGACGCACCAATTTACTCACCTTTCATACTATTTTACTCATCGAGACAGTCAGAAAAGCGAAGTTAAACAACAGCCATGAGATCTATGGTGTCAACGTGTGTCCGAGTGCTTTGGTAGGGTCGAACTTCGCAAGGCTCAGAGAGCATTTAGCCGCGATGGAAGCGAATGAGTTTGTCGTAGAGATTACTGAATATTCGAACATTGGCTATGGGTGTGAGGTTATCGATAACATTAAGGATATCAAAAAGCTTGGTATCACTATCGCTCTGGATGACTTTGGTACGGGCAATAACAACATCGAAATCATCAATGTTATCTCTCCGGCCTATCTAAAACTGGATCGTTGCTTTGTTAAGGATATCGAGTCAGGAGAGCATCATCAGGGTGTATTGCTCAATATCTCGGAGATTGGACGCCTATCAAATATCACAATGATTTATGAAGGTGTCGAGACGCGTAGGCAGCAATATATCTTGTGTCAGTTAGGCTACAACTTACATCAAGGTTACCTATATAGCCGGCCTAATGACTCAAAGGAGCAATAGGCCCAGCCTAATAGAAATCTTGATCAGCAACCATTTCCTATTCAAATAATCATCGCTCATACAGCTGCTTGAGAGCCCACAAGGACGTAGGCTTCAAGTACCCTCCCCGCCAAACATGCTTTATCCAAATATAAAAATATCCGATCCATTTTCATAAAACCCTTGCCAATTCGAATAAAAAGGTTAGTGTTATACACATGTATATCACCATGCAGTTTTAATTATGACCGAATGGAAAGACGACCAACCGATCTTTAGGCAACTTGCCGCAAAGATCAGTGACCAAATTCTTCAAGGTGTTTGGTTAGAGCAACAAGCATTACCCTCTGTGCGTGCGGTTGCTGCCGATCTCAAGATCAACCACCTTACTGTCATGAAAAGCTATCAGTTACTGGTGGATGAAGACTTGGTAGAGAAAAAACGCGGCCAAGGCATGTATGTGGCCGAAGGGGCACTTCAAAAATTGAAAGAGTCTGCACACCAATCATTCATCAACACACAGATCCCAGCCATCGCTGAGACGCTAGGCATCATTGATATGAGTGTCGAAGAACTCGTGAAACAGCTAGCACAACATATAAAGGACAAGTCATGAGTACTTTACTTTCCGTGAAAAACGTAACCAAAACCTATTCAAATCAAGTGGGTGTCGAAAACATCAGCTTTGAGTTAAAGCCAGGGCAAGTACTTGGTCTGCTTGGCCACAATGGCGCGGGTAAATCGACTCTGATCAAATCACTGCTTGGTGGACACAACTATCAAGGTGAGATTGAAGTAAACGGCTACCACCCTATCCACCAGCACGCAGAGCTCATGCAGCACTTGTCGTACATCTCAGATGTTAACGTGTTACCCGAGTGGATGACGGTTAAACAACTGCTTCGATACACACAAGGTGTGCACCCTAGCTTCAACAAGCAAAAAGCAGAACAGACGTTAAGCAGCACCAATATTAAGTTGTCTTCTACTATCAAGCAGCTTTCTAAAGGGATGAAAGTACAACTTCACCTTGCGATCATCATCGCGACTGACACTCAAGTGTTGATCTTAGATGAGCCTACACTGGGCTTAGATTTGCTGTACCGCGATACTTTTTATCGCCACCTACTAGAATGGTTCCACGACGGCGAACGCGCCATGATCATTGCAAGCCATGAGGTTTCAGAAATTGAACACCTATTAACGGATGTACTGATTTTGAAGCAAGGTCATTGTGTACTGCAAAAAAGCATGGAAGACATCGAGAGCGACTATTTCATTATTGAAGTCGCAAACAACCATTCAAGCGAGATTCAGAAACTCAACCCACTGACCTCACAATCAGGGCTAGGCACTACTAAGTGGTTATTGGAAGGTCAATACAAAGCGCAGGTTGAATCACTGGGTAACATCTATAACGTTGGTCTCGCAGATCTATTCCTTGCAACACAGATGGAGAAGGCATAATGCATCCAAGTTTTTACATGCTAGAAAAAGAACTCATCGAGCACAAAGTTAACACTCGATTGCCTCTGTTTGTCGCGTTATGTGGTTTCTTACTGTTCGTTGGTCTGTTCTTTAATGGCGCAGCACAACATGAGTTTTTCTTTGAAATGCAAGTGAACGGTGACGTGAGCGACATCCACAGAGAGTTCGCACAAGATCTCAACTCAGTGATCTACTTTGGCGCGGGCCTTATTTCACTGATCCTGTCGACGCTATATATCCCTAAAACGCTGCGTAAAGAGCGCCAAGAAGGCAGTTCGATGTTTTGGAGAAGTATGCCGGTATCTAACGCAATGACTCACGGCGTGAAGCTAGGATTCGGTTTAGTGGTTATTCCAGCTATCTGTGCATTGTTAGTGCTGTTCGCAGATTTTCTATTCTGGATATTGAACGTCTCAAGTGAACAACAACTGGCGCTATTGGTTGAGCAGCAATCTCTGTTTTATGTGCTGAGCAACTGGGTCGTGTTTTTTGGACGAATGATGTTAGTTGCACTGGTTTTATTGCCACTGGCAACCGTCACTCTAGCTATTTCGCAGCTGGTAAACTCTCCATTGCTTGTCATTTTCATCTCAAGCTATGCGATTAAGTTCCTCTCTGTCGCAGTGTTTGGGTTCTATGGCATCAATGACTTCCTATCTCTCATCGCGTCATTACCAATGAATGTACTCATAGCAAGCAACCCATTAAGTGCGATTGCAGAAGCGCCGATTTTATCTTTAGGTATTTACGCACTAATCGGTGTTGGTGGCTATCTACTGAGCCTAAAGCTAAATAGAACGGACGATGTGAGCTTAAAGACGCTATTCCAACGCTAGAGTCTATCCTAAGCACGAGTCTTTATCGGGCAGTCACATCAGGTACCAAAATCTAAATCAAAGCTTCTGAGAAATCGGGAGCTTTTTTATTATCAGGACGTTAGCGAATACGGGGATGCGAAACCAAGGAATAAGGAATAAGGAACAAGGAATAAGGAACAAGGAACAAGGAACAAGGAACAAGGAACAAGGAACAAGGAACAAGGAACAAACAAGTTTTAATTTGGAGAACAGGTTTAACAAACGAAGATAAACTTAGAGGAGGTATTAATGAGCTGACATTGAATTGCATTGTTGTTAATGCCTGCCAGCTCTTTGGGGATGATTTCGCTAGTCGCCGACCAGATGAAGGTCCTTGAGAGTGCTAATGAAATCAGTTTGTTGCGTTTTACATTTTATTAAGCTTTTCAGCTTTTAAAGCTTTACGATTTAAAGCTTATTTCTTTGATGCTTCTTTTGACGTGTCTTTCCAGTATTGGATACGAACGCGATGAAGCTGTGCTCTTCTCATTTTTTTCATAAGGGATATTTCCTTTTCTTTAACTGCTCTTCATGAGCTATTTTTATTGCCAACCATTCGAATCTAACGGTGTTTGATGCCCAGATCAATGATACAAATCACAAAATATATAGAGTTTTGAGTACCATTTACATCAAAGTATGACCTAGATATCAACTATGGCTCAATTCAATCCTATGAGCCGCTGTTCAAAATTAAGGTTAGTTCTCTCAGATGACAAATTCATTTCAGTATCAATACAGTTCAATGATACTAATTTAATAGACCGGACCAACGTTGATTTAGTTCCAGTGTCTTGTCATTTGTTGATTACATCACCTTTAAAGTTACGGTGTAACTAAAAAATACATTCAATGTGAACTAATAATCGCCACATTAGCCTATACGTTACAACATCAAAATGGGATTATGTTTGTAACGGATAGAGCTTTTGATAGAAAAAAGCCGTAATGGACCAAATTAAATAGACGTAATTAAATGGACGTAATTATGAGTAAAGTAATTCTGCAAGGGCATATTCTAGTGCCAGACAACGACCTAGAAGCAGTGACACATGCCTTGGTTGTGCACAAAGAACTGACACTAGAAGAACCTGGTTGTATTGTGTTTCGAGTCAGTCAAAGCACGCTTCAACCTAATCGCTTTGAAGTGTATGAAGAATTCACTAGCCGAGAAGCATTCGAAATGCACCAACAGCGAGTAAAAGCCTCTGAATGGGGTGAAATCTCCCAGAACGTGACACGTCATTACCAAGTCACTGATGTTCCGACATCATAATGATACATCCGCTAGCCAAACGCATCGTCACGTTGATCAAACAAGATCCCTTACGAATGAAGGTTTTAGACTGTGTCGCTCAGTTGGATTTGCCGCAGTGTTATGTCGCTGCGGGCTTTGTGAGAAACCTCGTTTGGGATCACCATCATGGTAATGCCTCCCCGACTCCATTCAATGATATTGATGTGATCTACTTTGATCCCATTGATACCTCTTACGAATCGGATCTTAGATACGAGGCTCAGCTTAAACAACGGTTACCCGAACTGAATTGGCAAGTTCGCAATCAAGCCTACATGCACACTAGAAATGGGGATGAACGTTACCAAGGCTCATTGGATGCGATGAGTTATTGGCCAGAGAAAGAAACCGCCGTCGCCGTGAAACAAAGCCTCCATGGAAACATCGAGTGTATTTCTGCCTTTGGCTTAGAGAGTTTGTTTGATTTGCAAATCACACCCAATCCAAAGCGTAGCCGAGATATCTTTGATCAAAGAGTGCAATCCAAAGGTTGGCTAACCCAGTGGCCCAAGTTAACGATGAGTCACAGTTAACTAGCAGTCGAATTCAAACGCTAAAACCATTGACTAAAAGTCCAATCAGATCGAACATGCCCCACTTATTAGCTTATTAAGTTAGTAATTAACCAACTCATCAACCACGCGTGGCGACTAGCTGCTACGCTCTCTCGTCATACTGAGTAACGACCATGAACCAACAATACATGCTGCAAGCACTCGAAGCTTCGCGCCAAGCCTTACCTGATTGCCAACCAAACCCGCCAGTAGGCTGCGTTTTGGTGAAGAACGATAAGGTGGTGTCTGTTGGGTACACGCAAAAAGTCGGCGGAAACCACGCCGAGGTTGAAGCACTGAATAGTTATAACGACAAAACGGACGGAACAATGGAGGGGGTTACCGCTTACGTAACTTTAGAGCCATGCTCTTTTGTTGGCAGAACTCCCGCTTGCGCCAATACATTGGTTAAAGCAGGTGTAAAACACGTAGTCGTGGCGATGCTAGACCCAGACCCTCGCAATAATGGTCGTGGTGTTGCGATCCTTGAATCGCACGGTGTGAAGGTAGAAGTGGGGTTATGCCAAGCGCAAGTGAGCGCCTTTTTAACCTCTTACCTTGGTAAGTCCTAGATCTTAAACAGCCAGTATTAGTTCAATTTCACTCGGTAAAGCGGATTGACTGGCTTATCGACAAAATACGACCAAATATGATCGTAGACGGCATGTTGGTTGGGGAACGGCGCTAACGCTTTTGCTTCTTCTAAATTACACCAGCGGTACTCGGTGTGTTCGTCATTCAGTTCAATCGCTTGGTTGGGTGGGCATAGCACCGCAAACACAGGGATTAGCTGAATCACATTCACGTGCGCCTCATAAAACTGCTCCAGAAACTGCGCGTTATACAAAGCTTCCACTTTAATTTGGGTCTCTTCTTCAAACTCGCGCACGATAGCCTGCCAGCCTGTTTCACCCGCTTCAATCGAGCCTGCGACGTGACACCAAAACTCACCTTTAACACGCTTCATTAATAGCATTTTCATTTGTCCGTCGCTCTCTGAAATAGCGACACCGGAAACAATCGAAGTATTGAGTGGAATCATAACGTTACCTTAGTTTTAATAAGAGGGCGGCAAGGCTACCACCCTTGGTTTGTTAAATTGTCTTCTATGATTAAAAACGAGAAGTTACTCATCAATTAATGGCGTTCAAGCCATAACTCATAGGCTCGTCGCTTGGCTACCCAGTAATAGAACTATTTCTTATTTGAGGCGCTTTTCGATAAAGAGTAGAATCGCCGCCTTGTACTGTGTTTAACGTCTCTGAACATACACAGTAGACTCACAACCATTTATCACCACGATATAAGTATTAATACGACTATGCACTCATCAAAACCAACGCACGACTCAGAAAACAGCCACACACCTGAGCATTGCTTCACTCGTTTTCAACAGCCGATCGAGTCATATTCGTTGCCTGAGCGTTTCACATTCCCGTTCTACTACGAACCGCACCCATTGTGTGAAATCGCTTCTCATCAGCTTCAACAATATCTAGAAACTCAAACCGACTGGCAGCATGACTTCGGACTGGATTCTGACGCTGGTCGCGGCAAAATGTTTGGTGTGTTATTGGTGAAAAGCCCTGAAGGTGAATTGGGGTACTTCTCTGCTTTTTCAGGGAAAATCGCCGACCAAAACCTACTGCCTCACTTTGTACCGCCCGTGTTCGACATGCTCAGCAGCGACAGCTTTTTCCATCAAGACACAGCCGACATGATGGCTGTCAACGCTGAGTTTAAAGCGCTGCAAGCAAATACTGAATACCTTGAATTGTGCGAGCAACTGGCACAGCAAAAAGCGCAAGCCGAGCAAGAGATTGAAGCTCAACGTCTATTGATTATTGAAGGCCGAAAAACGCGTAAAGAACAACGTGAACAAGGTAAAGAAAACCTTGATGAGCAAGCTTTCGAACAGCTAAATAATGAGCTAAACAAAGCCAGTGTTGCCGACAAGAACCAGCAGAAGTACCTAAAACTTAACTGGGAACAGACCCTGCAAGTGTTGCAAGCTAAAGTTGATGTGTTCAACACTCAACTGGCTGAGCTAAAAGAGCAAAGAGCACACATTTCTCATCAGCTTCAACACAAGTTGTTTTCACAATACGCTTTCCAAAATGCGGAAGGAAACGTTGAAGACCTTAACCAAATCTTTGAAAACACGCCAAACAAGATACCACCAGCTGGCTCTGGTGAATGCGCTGCGCCTAAATTGCTGCAATACGCGTACTTACATGGTTACACGCCACTGGCATTGGCTGAATTTTGGTGGGGCCGCTCTCCAAAGTCGGAAATCCGCAAGCACAAGAAATACTACGCTTCTTGTCAGAGTAAATGTGTGCCGATTTTAGGCCATATGATGAAAGGCCTAGAAGTCGATCCAAACCCATTGCTAGAGAACCCAGCAGAAGGCAAAGAACTGGATATTCTGTTCCAAGATGAGCACATCGTGGTAGTACACAAGCCAGCAGGTTTTCTATCCGTGCCGGGTAAAACCATCAAAGATTCCGCCTACACACGTGTTCAAGAAATGCATCCCGATGTTGAAGGCCCATTTGTGATTCATCGCTTAGACATGGCGACCTCTGGCATTCTAATCTTCGCTCTCACACGACGTGCGAACAAGAGCTTACAGAAGCAGTTCATTACTCGTGAAGTCGAAAAGCGTTACGTGGCAATGATTGAAGGCGTTCTAACAGAAAATGAAGGCTATGTTCGACTGCCATTGCGTGGTGATTTGTACGACCGCCCTCGTCAAATTGTCTGCTTCGAACACGGCAAGCCAGCAGAAACCAAATGGGAAGTGATTGAGCGAAACGGGCAAACCACTAAGGTTTACCTGCATCCTAAAACAGGGCGTACACACCAGTTGCGTGTTCACTGTTCACACCAAGAAGGCCTTAACATGCCTATCGTCGGTGACGGCTTGTATGGCAATAAAGCCGACCGATTGCACTTACACGCAGAAAGACTTGCGCTGCACCACCCAGTCACCAAAGAGTGGATGGAATTCCAGTTCGACGCCGAATTCTAAAATCTCTCATTAGTAGCGAGCTTTGATAAGGAGTCACAACCGCTTGTGGCTCCTACCTCTTTTGGGTATATATCCACGCTTATTGCACTACATCAAGATTCACTTTGTTGTGAAGAGTAGCATGCCCACCTTCTTCTCTCCTTGAGGCCTTTGATATGTCATCAGCTGCTTTGAATTTACAACCTAACAAACTGACTTCCCCATTAATTGCGACTCAAGCACCGAGCTTGAAGCCACTTACATCCAAAAAGCCAGACTTAAACTCGGCAATGCTTAACTTAATTGAAGAAGTTAAAAACGAACTCCCACTTTACGAGTCAGAGACGTTTATCTGTGGTCCAAAAGGAAATTGCTCGGGTTGCTCTAAGAAACTACTTGAGATGGTCGACAGCGAGTTAATGTATTGGGAGCACAGTATTTCCATTGGCCAAGGCCCTAACTTCGAAGAACTGCGCCGCTTTGGTAAACTATGCAGCAGCGTTCGACGTGGTTTAGAGCGTAACGGTTTAGTCGAAAAACGCCCAAAGAAAAGATAACAAGCCAAGTCTATAATCATTACAATGTGTCGCTGGCGATTACAAGCTACCCTGATTGGGCTGGAAACCTATATTTACATGCTTATATTTCAGATCCGACCTTGCATTAAATTACCCATACAAAACGAGAGAAAAGTCACAATGTGGCGTTAATTTCGTATCAAAATAGCACACGGTAACCGATATTACCGCCACTTAATCACACGCCTATAGAACCAAGAATGTTTCGCTCCATTTTTACTTTTTTGATACTTATTTTTAGTACTTGCCAAATAACTTACGCTGAACCTTTAAGATTGCCAGGTAAACCGAATGACAAAAAACTGCACCTTACTTTGGTTCAAGAAATTGTTAATCGCTCGAGCCGATTCGATGAAATCGAGTTTGTCTATCAAGCAACAGGGGAACCTGCTCAATCAAGAGTTATGGCGGATTTAGAGTCGGGAGAGATTGACCTTTATTGGTCAGCGACCAGTCTCGACATGGAAAAACGCTTTGCTCCAATATTGTTCCCTATATATCGAGGAATGCTTGGTATGCGAATCGGATTAATTCATGAAAAAGATAAACAATTACTCGCAAACGTAAGATCTAAAGCGGATTTCACGCGCTTTAAAGTTTGTTCAGGGAAAACATGGCCAGACACATTCATTCTTGATGCCAATGGTATAAAAACCGCTAAATCGCTTAAATATCCAAATATTTTTGAGATGATGCTTGCTGGTAATCGGTGCCACTTGTTTGCTCGTGGTGTCATGGAACCATTTGCAGAAATGCAATCATACCCAGAACTACCTTTAGCTGTTGATAGTCATGTCATGCTCCGCTATCGCATGCCATATATGCTCTTTGTCCAAAAAGAAAACACAAAACTTCAGCAACACATCACAGAAGTGGTTGAAGAAATTTTCGCTGATGGCACCTATGAGAAACTCTTTTTCGAAGACTCCGAAGTAAGAATGGCGCTCTCACGGGCCAACCTTTCAGAGCGAACTATTATCGATCTTGAAAATCCATATCTGACCGAAGACACCCGCTCTATCCCAGAAAAATATTTCTTTGATCCGCTTGCCAACTGAGTACATTTTTATGAACCAAATAACAAAAAAAATGGTTTTACTGATCGCTGCAGTGATGCTTATTGTTGCTGCTATCGCTTTGCCAATCCAATTTATGATTAACCAATCAAACGTTACTGATAAATCTTCACAAGAAATCCAGCGTATAACCTCTGAATTAAGTGTGATATTGCAAGAACCTGTTTATGCATACGATAAGACACTGATACTTAATATCATTGAAGCGTATTCAAATAATGACGTAATCGCAAACATTCAAGTGCTCGATCAAAATAACAACATATTAGGTAGTGTTAATCCACGTGACATTGATGAATCCTCATCGATGGCTATTTCATGGGATTCATTGCCTATCGGTAAAGTTAATGTTGGTTTTAACCATGATGTGACGAATGCTAATTTAATGAACTCTATGCAACTTGCGATTAGTATTTTGCTTTGCATATTTATTGCTAGCCTGATTCTGATTTCCATAGTCCTCGATAGAAAAGTCGTCAGGCCCATCAAAAACATGGCTGATTCAATGAATGAAATTGCTTCTGGTGGAGGAGACCTCACTTCACGTGTTGCGGAAGTAGGCAATGATGAAGTCACATCACTTGCGAAAGCATTCAACCAATTCGTTGCTACTATTCAATCTATCATTCTCGAAACATCGAACACGACCAAACTGTTGGATAAGAGTGGCCACGGTATATCGCAACTACGTGATGAAATGAACCAACAAAGCCAACGACAATCTTTGTTAACTCAAGAAAGTTTGCACAGCATTGAGCAATTTGATTTAGCAACCAAAGAAATTGCTGTTCATACGGAAAATACGCTGTATCAATCAAATGATGCACTCGAGCTTTGTCAGCAAAGTGGTCACACAATCGATATCAATGAACGTAATATTGATGACTTGGTCGTAAGTCTGGAAAGTGCAGCGGAATGTGCGAATTCACTAAAAGTAAGCAGTGATGATATAGGTCGAGTGATTGTAGTCATCAAAGCGATTGCGGAACAAACTAATTTATTGGCATTGAATGCAGCTATTGAAGCGGCACGGGCCGGTGAGTCTGGCCGTGGTTTTGCGGTTGTTGCGGATGAAGTGCGCTCATTAGCGTCTAAAACCCATGATTCAACCAATGAAATTGAATCTATTATTGAACGCCTACAAAAAGAAGCAAACGAGTCATTTGTTGCAACACAGAGCTCGAAAGCTTTAGTGGAGCAAACAAAAACCAGCGCAGATGAAATACAGCAAGCACTATCGAGCATTATCTCTTCCGTAACGTCCATCAATGGCATGGTAGATTCTGTTGCATCCGCCTGCGAAGAGCAGTCAAACGTTAGTTCAAAAGTCGCAAATGACATGCAGTCTCTTGATAGTAGTGCAAAAGAACTAGTTAACGTGAATGACGATTTGGCAAACGTATCCAATGATATCTTGACGCAAACTACTGTCCTCTCCACTCAGATTGCTAAATTTAAGTTCTAAGTATACCCTCAAGCCAGCATAGGTACTTGCTGGCTTGAACCTTTCAACTCGATGTTAAACATTTAGAGGTCACAAATCCTTGCTGATTTTAGAGCTTTGAGATAACTAATCATACAAAACCTAAAGATACTATCACACCAATTAAAAACCTATTTTGGACAACGGAGAGCCACCTTGAAGAGACCACAACCAGTACTGGGAAAGACCGGTATGCTATTTTTTCTCGTCATAATAAGTGCTTTCCCTCCATTGACCATCGACCTTTACCTACCTGCGCTTCCGCAGATGGTCGAGGTGTTTAATACTGACCGATCCATGGTCAACCTAACCCTGAGCAGCTACTTCGTTACTTACGCCATCGGTCTTTTGTTCTGGGGGCCGCTCAGCGAAAAATTCGGTCGTAAGCCGATCCTATTAATTGGATTAGCGGGTTATATGGTCGCGAGCATATTGTGCGCGATGACCAATAGCATCGAACAGTTAATTGGTGCTCGTGTATTCCAAGCCTTTGCTGGTAGTGCTATCACCGTTATCGCTACCGCCATTGTCAAAGATCTTTATGATGGCCGAGAACGTGAAAAGATCATGGCGACTATCATGTCACTGGTGATCATCGCGCCAATGGTTGCGCCTGTATTTGGTGCCTTTCTACTGAAAATTGCGTCTTGGCGAATGATGTTCGTCACCCTCGCCATTTTTGGTGCATTTGCGTCAGTATTAGCTTGCTGCTATCGAGAAACGCTCGAAACCAAATACCAAGGTTCCATGTTCCGTTCATGGGGAAGAATGGGCGTGGTCATGAAAAACCGCTCGTTCCTCAAGCTACTGGTCATTTTCTCTATCATACCGATGGCGTTGATGGGCTTTCTTGCGGCGGGTTCTTATATCTACATCGATCACTTTGGATTGACCGAACAACAGTTTAGCTACGCGTTCGCATTCAATGCATTATGCGCCTCATTTGGTCCAACAATTTACATGAAGTTGTCCTACCGAATGCCGGTTCAAAAGGTCATCTCAGGATGTTTTGCTTTATTGGCGCTTGCGGGCATCTTCACCCTAACCATTGGCGACCTGTCCCCTTGGTTCTTTATGTTCATCGCTGCTCCAGCAACATTAATGGCGATCATCATGCGAGTACCGGGCACCAACTTAATGTTGAATCAACAAGATCATGACACGGGCTCTGCCGTCGCACTGATTCAGTTCTTCAGCATGATTTGTGGTTCGCTTGGTATGGTATTAGTTTCAATACGCCCAGAGTCACTGATTGAAAACCTAGGCTTTATTCAATTATCCATCGGTACGCTAGGCGGCCTGATGTGGCTAATGGTCAGAAACAAAGAGTTCGTGACTAATAAGCTGAATTAAAGCTCTCAAGCCTAATTGTCATTCACACTACAATAAACTTGAAAACCGCTATAACGAAATTAGAAACCGTCTACATAGGCGGTTTTCTTGTATTTGAAGACGTACATTGAATTTTCAAGCCATGAGTTTCACGCACAAAAAAGCTCCTATTAAGGAGCCTTCTTATTAGAGCCAGTGATCACTCAGTTTGGTCAATTACTACGAAGCGTTAGCCACTTTACGCGCTGGGTGTTTAATAAACACAGCGACTACAGCCACGATTGCAAGCGCGAAACAGTAGTAAGAGTTAGACACGATCTCTAGCGGCGATAGGTTAAACACAGAGCCTAATAGCAATACCTGAGCACCGTAAGGCAGTACGCCTTGAATCACACACGAGAAGATATCCAATAAGCTTGCAGAGCGGCGTGGAGATACATCGTTCTCTTCAGCTAATTGGCGAGCCACACTACCAGAAACAATGATTGCTACGGTGTTGTTTGCCGTACATAGGTTCACCATTGATACCAAGCCTGCAATGCCTAGCTCACTTGCGCGGCCATTCGCTTGCTTAGAGTGAGAAGAACCAAATGCACGAATCAAACCGCTCACTAAGTTAGTCAGAAATGCTAATCCACCTTGGCGACGCATCAGCTCACTCAAACCACCAATCAGCATCGACAGTAAGAAGATCTCTTGCATGTTGCCAAAGCCTGCGTAGATATCTTGAGCGTAATCCGTCATACCGTAGTTCTCAATAGAACCTAGGCTCACTCCACCCGCTAGCAAGATACCAATCGTCAACACAACGAACACATTCATGCCCGATACCGCAAGGATTAGGATAGTGATGTACGGAAGGACTTTCAGCCATTCAATTGGGCCTGTTTCAGGAACTTGAGTTGCTGTGCTGTTGAAAGCAAAGATAACAATCGCGATAAGTGCAGCAGGAAGTGCTATACGGATGTTCTCTTTAAACTTGTCTCTCATCTCACAGCCTTGCGAGCGAGTCGCGGCAATCGTGGTATCTGAGATGATAGAAAGGTTGTCACCAAACATAGCGCCACTTAGCACTACGCCAGCGGTTAGAGGAATACTCATACCAGCTGAGTCAGCAATGCCTAGTGCAACAGGAGCAACCGCAGCGATAGTACCCATAGAGGTGCCCATTGCTGTCGCAATGAACGCCGAAATAAGGAAGATGCCCGGTAGGATCATGCTCGTTGGGATAGCCGATAGACCAAGGTTTACCGTCGCGTCCACGCCACCAGAAGCTTTAGCCACAGCAGCAAAAGCACCCGCCAATAGGTAGATCATACACATTGCGATAATGTCTTTGTGACCCACGCCACCTAAGAACTGATCAATCGCACGGTTCAATTTATCTTTGCTCAATAGCAACGCTAACATCACAGCAGGCAGAGCCGCAATCGGAGCTGGAAGTTGATAGAAAGCAAAATCGACGCCTTGTAGCGACAGGTATGTACCCACGCCAATAAACAGCGCAAGGAAAACGATCAGAGGGATAAGCGCCACTGCAGAAGGGGCAATTACCGCGTTAGAATTTTTTGAATTGGACATGGAACGACAACACAATAGAACAGGAAGGTGAGCAGACTAATGTCACACTTAGAACTTGTCAACGTCTAGACGTCTAAACGCCTAATTTAATGCAAAGTAATAAGAACCCTATTGAACATCACTTAATAAAAAAGGCTATTTACTCATCAGTAAATAGCCTTTCGATAACAGATAGTGCGCCAATAGAAGCTAGCGTTTTTGTAAACTTAGCAGGTAAACGTAATTAGCGTTTCTGCTTGAACGTTACTTGGTATTCACCAAAGCCTTCGTAGTGGAAGGTCGTTGGTTTATCGAATTCCATTTCCACGATACCGCAGTAAGAGCCCGTGATAATTGCTTCACCCGCTTGGAAATCAACACCACGACGCGTCATGTAGTTAATCAGCCAGTAAATTGGGCTTGGTGGCAGTGTATTCGGGTGCTTACCGTCGAATGCTTGAACTTGCTCGCCTTGAGTCACTTCAATACTGATCTCTGCAGAAGTGAACGCTTTTTCGCGATCAATCTCAGGGCCAATGAATAGACCTTGGTTTACTAGGCCATCGGCCAGTTTTTCATAGAACTCAGCGCCGCTGTCATCCGCAAAACGAGACTGCATTAACTCAAGTGCCATGTGGCAAGAACCAATCGCTTCGTTGATTTGCTCTTCGCTGTAGCCTTCTTGGCTTGCAGGCAGGCTCTTAGCAAGCGTAAATGCGATTTCAGGCTCAACGCGTACTACGCCGTTGTCAGCAAACAGTTCACAAACTTCGCCTTGTTGAACGCTGCCCGAGAAGATTGGCGCAACAACAAACTTGTCTTCAGCCAGAGGAAGTAAGCACTTCCAACCGCCGACTTTATCGCTTTTCAAATCGATCATTGAAGATTGGATCTTTAGCGCATCTTCCAAGTTATTCGGACGGTACTGTTCGTCCAATCTTGGTGCTTTGGTGCCAGCAACACGACGACTCAACAGTTCTTCAGCTGCTTGTTTAAATACATTTGTCATATAATACCACCTTTAGTTTTATGACCAGTATAATATCGGATTTCTTAAAGCTTGAATAGACAATTCAACAACGGTGCTACACCGAAAATTCAGCCATCAATTTTCGCATATTTTAGACGCAAACAACTGAAACTATTTTGATTTAAATGTAAAAAAGCCAGTAAGTTCGTTACTGGCTTTTCGATGTGTTGCTGATGGTTAGGCTTTACTGCCCTTTCAAGGTCTTCTTAAGGTTTTGCATGAAGTCTCTGAAGTGAGGCATAAAATTAACAAACAGAGGATGCTTTCTATCTTGCATCATCAATGGGCCGAGTAAGCGGATACTCACGCCTAGTCGTGCTGCTGATTGCTCATCTAAGCCGCTGTCTTGTTTGATCTTCTCAACAATCGCGAACATGTTTTCTCTGTCTTCAATTTCAAACTGCATGGTTTGAAGTTCGCGGTCTTCTTTAACGCTCACTTCTTCAATAGTGATGCGGTAGTTATTGTGTTTGCCTGTAAATGCTTTCATGTGGATCTCCTACAATGCTGTGAAATGTTTTGGCTAGCTCTTCATGAATCGTTCTAGCTTAGGTTTAACCGTCATCGACATTACGACCATGATCGTAAGGCCAACAGGAAGCGCGGCAATAAATCCATTAAACCATCCACTGGTAAACGCCGATGTATCCGAAAATCCAATGTTATTTGCCGCTGTTACAAATGCCATCATGGACTCCATTATGAATGCCATGATCAGTCCTACGATCAGGTTGCGAACTTTCTCGCTATAAGTTGTGAACACTCTAGCAACGGCTTTGGTGACTAAAGCCATCATCACCGTGCCCATTGGCATCATGATCACGACAACAAGGGCTAACGAAGAAAGCCAGTTGCCAATAAATTCCTCGCCGAATCCGACATTCATGTAAGTCATCACAGCCGTTAAACTGCCGCCAATCGTCAGCATTAAGCTCATCATGACCAAAACTTTGTATAAAACCGGTGTGCCTTTTTGCTCAGGAAGAGTTGGCGTTAGAGTTGCTTGAATCGTCATATCTATTTCCTGTCTTGAATTTACGAACAATTAAGTTGATAATGTCAACTATAAATACAGTAGTTGATAATGTCAACTATATTTCTAAGGATCGTTTATGTCTGATAACACATCGCTAGAATCAATCTTTCGTCTAGTGCACTCTTTGAAACGTCAAATGAGCGAACAGATTGAGAGCTTAGACTCAGAGATCGCACCTATGAACATTCGTGTCATGAAGATCATTACTAAGAAGTCTCCATGTACCGCTATCGATATCGCACACTTCCTAGATCGTGATAAAGCACAGGTCACTCGGCTCATTAATGCCTTGATCAATCAGGAACTTGTGAAGAAGTCTCCGAACCCGGAAGACAAGCGCAGCCAGTTATTGGTTCTGACTGATAAGGGTCAAGAGATCATGAGTAAGGTCTCGGATATCGATCGAGACATGCTGAAGAGAATGACCAAAGGCATGGCCGAAGACGAGTTAGAACAATTCAGAAAAATTGCGAAGAAAATGGCGCAGAACTTAGAAAGCTGATCTTAAAAATAAAACTAAAATACGCCACCGAATCGTAAGATCGGTGGCGTTTCGTGTATAAGTTGGGTTGTACAGCTTAGTGGTTTAGCTATGTCTATTTGGATGACAGCTCTAATTCGATGCTAGTTTCCACCATGCCTGAACAGGTACAGGCTCTGAGATCACCAAACGTTCACCCATCACCGGGCTTACCATTTGTACATCTCGCTCTTTGCTAATCGCCAGTGCTTGTTCCATTGGGTCTTGCCAATCATGCATAGAAAGGTCGAAGGTACTGTTGTGGATTGGCATCATCACCTTACCTTGCAGATCAATGTGTGCCTGAACACTCTGTTCTGGGAACATATGAATATCCGCCCAAAGTGAGTTATACGCACCCGTTTCAACCATGGTTAAATCAAACGGCCCAAAACGGTCGCCAATCTCTTTAAAGCCATTGAAGTAACCAGAATCACCGCTAAAGAAGACTTTCTTGTCTGAAGCGTTAATAACCCAACTGCCCCACAGTGTTTGGTCACGATCAAGCAAGCCACGACCAGAGAAATGCTGTGTCGGTGTCAACGTGAACTCAATGTCTGAGGCCGTTGCCGATTCCCACCAGTTCAATTCGATGATCTTCTCTTTATCCACGCCCCACTTTTCCAACAGTGCGCCCACTCTTAATGGCACTAAGAACGTCCCTACTTTGTCGGCTAATACCTTCACGGCACCTTTGTCTAAATGGTCGTAGTGATCATGGCTGATCACTACCACATCGATGTCAGGTAGATCTTGCAGTGAGATTGGGGTTGGGTGAAAGCGCTTTGGCCCCATCCATTGCACTGGTGATGCTCGATCACTGAACACAGGGTCAGTCATCACTAGCTTGCCATCTAGCTTCATCATCACACTTGAGTGACCTAAGCGGTACGCAACGTCTTCTGTCTCTTCGATCAATTGCTCGGCTGTCATCGGAATCAAAGGCAATGCAGCACGTGGCACTGGCTCATTTCTTTCCACGGTTACATACGCTTTCAAGATTGAAAAAATATCAGACATGCCCGATTTGTACTCTAACTCACTGTTAGCAAACTTCTTTGGAAGCTTATCTAGATTGTCATTTGATTGTGAACCTGTGCTTACGATAGCGACCACGGCAAGTACTCCTAAAATCGGTAATAGATATTTTTTCATTGGTATCTCTTCAACCGTTGGGAAAGACCCAACTCAAAAACTACACTGACTAGTTTATATACCAAAACCAAAAAGTAAACCGAAGAGTGTAATTTTTAATTTATCTAGACGTAAGCGTGTCAAAGTCGATTTTGGAAAAACCAACTTTGGCAACGAGTTAACTTAGTTATTTAGCTAGTCAGAAAGGTTAATCAGCAGACCATACATTCTTGAAATCTGGCCATCCCCAGTTGGTGATGGCTACGTTTTTAAGAATCCCTTGGAAACGAACGGTCTGTAAGTGATGGAACATAGGCACTAACCAATAATCTGAGATCAGAGTAGACGCGATAGGTTCTAGCTCTGCCAAGTAATTAGGCAGTTCCACGGATGCTTTATGACTATCCAAGCGCTGCTTGAGCCAATCGCTGTTCATCTCTCCCAAAGCAGAGTGCAAAACAGGGTCGTTCATCATCCACGAGAACAGCGAAGACGGGGCATTGTCATCGAGGTTCAAGTTACACAGCACCAAGTCCTCCTTTAACTCGCCACTCTGAGAGAGCTGCGCCAACTCTCGAAAACTGTAGGTGTTCACCTCAACTTCCACACCATATCGTTTGAGTATATCGGATACGCAAATCGCACATCGATACAACGCATAATAGTCGTAAACCGCAATACTCATCTTTTCCGGCAGTTGTGCCTCTTTCGAAGGCGTTCGATACAATTTCTGCCAACTTGGCAGTATATTTTGAGCTAAAGAGACACTAAACAAACCCTTGTTGTGTTCCAGCTGAGACAAAATCGCTTGTGGGTTGGTCAGTTGTGAAAGGTATTTGCGCTGCTCATTATTTAGTGGGCTAGCCGCTGAGTTCTGATTGAACAGGATAAACAAGCATCCATCCTCGACTCGGCTACGAAGGCCGTCTGTGTCTGCTGAAACAAGGTCCGCATCGCTTTTCCCTAATTGATGGAAGCAAGAAGAATCTTCATAAGGCGATACGTGCATTTGGCTATCATCGAAACGAGCAGTGCCCGTCATTGATTCCTCAAACTGCCAGATGGTCACCTCATCGGTTAACGAGCGACAACCATAATAATGCTCAAATGCGGCGAGCTTGATTCGTTCGTTGTTGGCATCAACCACTTTAAATGGGCCGGTTCCAATAACAGCATGGGACACGGTACTTAATGGCGACGGTTCACGGGTGACTTGCGCTGCGGGTTGAATCGAATATTTAACGCCAGCAAGTAAACCAGCAAAGCCGGTATCTGCTTTGGTGAGTTGAAAGCTGATCCTCAATGGCTGCTCACTGTAAACTGAAGCGACATGGGCTAGCTCTGTCTGATAGAAAGGTAAGGTTTGCAACGCAGAAAACATCGAAACTAATTGCTTAGCATCCACAGGTTGCCCGTCATGGAAAGTAAGTCCCGGGCGCAGATAGAAAGTCCAAACCAGTTGCTCAGTGTCATATTCCCAATGGTGAGCTAGTTCAGGCTTTAACTCACCTTTACCATTACACGTCACTAGGCAGCTAAAAACCTGTCTTATCAAAAATCGTTCGCTACTGCGGTGTATATGGTGCGGAAACAAATCCTCAAACTTACGCTTATAGGTTAATTGAACGTGCAGCAGCCCTTCACGCATGGTCGCGCCGGAAGTTTCTTGCAATAAAGAACCAAACACAGCGCGGTCATTATCCAATATGGAAAGTGCTTTTTCGTACTTGCCCTGCTCTATCAGTTTACTTGCAACATGCTGCGCCAACTCTGAATTGCTAAAACGCAGTGTTAAGTTAGAGCGTTGATTCCTGCCAACTTTTGGCTCCCACACCACCCATTCAGCTTGATGCATCTTACCAAGTAAGGTTCGAGCGTGACGCAAGCTTGTAAACAGCATATCCGCTACTTCGGCTAGGGTGACTGAATGAGAAATGTTTGGCTCGAACGACTCTAGCCGCGTGTAGTAACGCATCATGTTTAGATCAGACAAATAATGAACCTTTTAAAGATAGCTCTTCCTAATTAAGCCCATTATAAAACACATTCATCAAAAAGTAGTGTAATGCGACCAAAACAGGAACAACCAATAAAAATAACATCTGTTTTTTAGTTCCTCTTAATTATCCATAATGAACGGGTCAGCAACAAACCATAGGTTGTAAATAAAGCCTAACCAGAGAGAGTAATGACCATGAGAAAATACTATCTTAACAAGCTAAAAAGCACCTGCAGTAAGCTCGAAAGAGAAGCACTACGAACACTTATAGATCTATGTAACTGGCGTTATTAGTACACTTTTTAGCACCGAGTAAACGCGAGTTGGGTACAACCTAATATGCTCCTACCCCCAATATGAGTTAGGTCTCAACTCGCTTTTCCATTCCAATTCCCCTCTCAAGCCTGCTGTACCAATAGCTCACACAATCGATAAATTTCCGTTGTCGACTCGACAAATTTAATTCGTTTTCTTAGTTGAACGAAAAGCCTTAAGGTTCGCCCCGAAGCAAGCAAGGAGCCTCAGAAAAAACTGAAAGCTCAGCTAACAACTAATTTATTTGCAGTTACCAATCAGGTATTAACTAAGGAAACGCCATGCGTATCGCAATTCTTTCTCGCAACGAAAATCTATACTCTACCGCTCGTCTAAAGCAGGCTGGAGAAGCACGTGGTCATCAGGTCGATGTTATCGACACGTTGCACTGTGATATAGATATCGCGAGTAACAATCCGAAGATTCGCTACATGGGTGAAGAGCTACCTCAATACGATGCTGTTATTCCACGTATTGGCGCTTCCATTACCTTTTACGGAACTGCGGTTGTTCGCCAATTCGAAATGATGGGCACTTTTTGTATCAATGAGTCAGTAGCAATCAGTCGCTCTCGCGACAAACTGCGCTCACTACAACTGTTGTCTCGTAAAGGTATTGGCTTACCAAAAACAGGTTTCGCTAGCCGCCCAGACAAGATTCAAGACCTGATCAAAAACGTAGGCGGCGCGCCACTTGTGATCAAGCTTCTTGAAGGCACTCAAGGTATCGGCGTTGTACTAGCAGAAACAAACAAAGCAGCAGAAAGCGTTATCGAAGCGTTCATGGGCCTAAAAGCGAACATCTTGGTTCAAGAGTTCATTGAAGAAGCAAATGGCGCAGACATCCGTTGTTTTGTTGTTGGCAACAAAGTAATTGCTGCAATGAAGCGTCAAGCTGGTGAAGGTGAATTCCGCTCTAACCTGCACCGTGGCGGCACTGCTCAGCTGGTTAAACTAACCAAAGAAGAGCGCGCAACAGCAATCAATGCAGCGAAAATCATGGGATTAAACCTATGTGGTGTAGATATCCTACAATCTAAGAACGGCCCAGTAGTAATGGAAGTAAACTCTTCTCCAGGCCTAGAAGGCATCGAGAAAGCAACGGGTAAAGATGTAGCAGACATGATTTTCGAATTCATCGAGAAGAATGCAAAACCAAACGCTAACCGTACTCGTGGCAAGGGCTGATTGAATACCGATAACTCATGATTGGAAAGAAAATGAACAATAAAATGATCATAGGGAATACCGAAGCACTTTGCTTACCAGAGTTAGGGATAACTGGACTACATACACGTGTTGATACAGGGGCTAAAACCTCTTCTCTACACGTAGACAATCTACTATGTGTTAAATCAAATGGTGAGAAATTCGTAGAGTTCGACCTTCACCCAGACGTTTATCACCTAGAAGAGACGGTGCGCTGCAAGGCGAAACTGAAAACAAGTAAGAAAATTAAATCATCTAACGGCGAAGTTGAACACCGTTGCGTGATTGAAACCATGCTAAGAATCGGTGGCCAACAATGGCCGATCGATATCACGCTAAGCAACCGTCAAGACATGACTTACATGATGTTGCTTGGACGTCAAGGCATGAGTGACAAAGTGATTGTTGACCCTGCGGGTGAATTCCTGCTGACTCACTAATCCGAGTCATCGTAACCGCTCCACAGGTTATAACTAAAGCTACTCACAACGATATAAGGCCAGTCTCATGACTGGCCTTATTGCTATCTATTTTTCTATTTCTACTTTCAGCTCTGAATACACGACTTTGCATTCAAGCTTCTGATCTATTTCTTCGATTTACCATGAGATTGAAAACCAAATCGCCCAATCGATAAAAGTAATTTCTTGGTTTTGATTTTCGTCACTCGCCAATGTGTAACAGGCCTTCTTGGGGCACTCATCAACAGGTGTTCAAAAGCCTTCTGACTGAAATCGACTTGCCCACCATGCGCCACCAGCAAGGTATCGAGCTGCATGTCATAAATGCGCGATACAGACGCTCGATACTTATTAGGGTGAAAGATAGGAAACGGCGGAATCAGCTTCTTCTTAACCTCGACCATTAAATCGGCCACATAAGCCACGCTGTGTGATGGGCAATAGACCGAGAGATCACGGTCGGTATGGCCCGGTGTTTCAAGAACCAACCAATCATCAAACCCTGGAATACTATCCCCATCAGACAGCTTGTAGTCCGGCTTTAACTTTCTTGAATACCATAGGTTTGCTTTAGGCTTGCCTAAGCGGTTCGCCATCCACCTAGCAAGCGCTAAGTCGGTCAGGTGCATCAAAATGCCATCGATGCCGTGATACCAATCTTTGTCTCGGTTTGCTGCCACCAAGTTACAGCTCGTGAGCTTTCTGAGCTTGTGCGCTGCCCCTGCATGGTCAGGATGCATGTGTGTCACCACAACCGTGTGGAGATCAGAAAAATCACGCATAAGTTCGGTTTCAATAAAAGCCTTCAAATGCGGAATATCGGCTCGACATGCGCCATCGAGCAACAGTAATTTGTCCGGATACTCCACCAAGTACATGTCTTGGATGTAACCTTTAATGGTATGCAGCTGCAAACCCACTCCTTGTGATAATTCAACTGGTCAGACCTACACCATAGCAAACACACATTTATTTGTAACAAATTTGTTAACTATAAAATCACATCAAAGTACCATGCTCTTCCGCTCTTTTATCGTGACGACAAAATACGTGATTTGTTGACCTAAGTTATTAGGACTATATATGCGCCTCTAATTTATTGTCTGAGTGCTATACATGAACCAACTAATCGATGCTCTTTCTACCCAAGGCTACTTTGTTTGGGATGACTTCTTAACTCATGAAGAAGTGGTGGCATTGAGGGATTGCATTCCAGAGAACTGGAAAAAGGCTAGGATTGGCCGTAACGATGAAGTAACGCGAGAGTCGACCATTCGTAGTGACAAGATTCAATGGGTGCGCCGCGATATGGGTCAGCCAGCATCTCTGTTCCTAGACAAAATGGAACAAATTCGTTTAGCGGCAAACCAAGCGTTCTTTTTGGGTCTGTTCGAGTACGAAGCGCACTTTGCTAAATACGAAAAAGGCGACTTCTACCAGAAGCACTTAGACTGTTTCAAGGGCAATGAAAACCGCCGCCTGACCACTGTGTTCTATATGAATGATGAGTGGACAGAAGAAGACGCTGGTGAACTTGTGGTTTACGACCTAAAAGACAACCACATCACGACCATTCCACCAAAGTCAGGCCGCTTATTTGTGTTCTTATCTGAACAGTTCCCACACGAGGTACTGCCGACAAACACAGAGCGATTCAGTATTGCAGGTTGGTTCCGTATTAACGGCGTGAAAGACAACCAACTAGATATCGCACACTAGAACAAAGCCGATTATAACAAGCTCTAGCTTATTCAAAGCCTCTCCTTCGAGAGGCTTTTTTATGGAACAAATATTGAGCGAGTATTGAACAACATACCTCTTAAAAACCGCACGCAATAAATATTAAAACCATCAATAACTTTCTCTTAAATGAAATCGAAATGAATCTTTCATATCAGTGAAACGGTTTAGCTACTTAAGTGAAATACGCCCTGTTCAAGATAGCTTCAAACGACACCCCTACCGTCTCGTTAACACTCTAATCCAATACCTCGACATCGATTTCATCCAAAAGGAAACGAAGATGAATAAGCTAATTTTGGCAGGCGTTCTTTCTGCGACAGCGGCAATGCCAGCGTTCGCAACGACTCAAGTCACTTGGTGGCACGCAATGGGCGGCCAGCTTGGAGAAACAGTAAACAAAATTGCGACCGACTTTAATGCGTCACAAGATGATTACGAGATCACGCCAATCTACAAAGGTTCATACACAGAGACCTTAACAGCCGGTATCGCGGCATACCGAGCAGGTGAAGCACCCAATATTCTGCAAGTCTTCGATGCAGGCGCAGCAACCATCATGAACGCGAAAGACGTCGCGAAACCGGTACAGGATATTCTGGTTGAGTCGGGTTACAACTTTAATTCAAACGACTACCTAGCGGGCGTTCGTAACTTCTATGCCGACAACCAAGGCAAGATGGTTGGTATGCCTTTCAACAGTTCGACACCGGTTCTTTACTACAACAAAGATCTTCTCGCGGAAGTGGGTGCAGACGCGCCTAAAACTTATGAAGAACTAGAAGTGGTCGCTAAGAAACTGAAGGCTGAAGGACACATCGCGTTTTCTCAATCTCTGACGCCGTGGATCATGTTCGAGAACTTTAAGTCTCGCCACAACCTGCCAGTCGCAGATCAAAACAACGGCTACGATGGCTTGTCCACTAAGATCATGTTCAACACCAAAGACATGATGATGCACGTTAGCAAGATGAAAGAGTGGTCAGATCTAGGTTACTACAAGTATTACGGCAGTGACTGGGATGCAAACCAAACCCCTTTCGAGCGCCAAGAAGTGGCGATGTGGATGGGTTCTTCAGGCTCATTCGGTGGCTTACGTAACCGCGTACCTTTCGAACTCGGCACCACATACCTTCCATACTGGAAATCGGTTAACCCAGACGCAGGCTTAACCTTCATTGGCGGCGCAGCTCTGTTTGCACTCAATGGCCATGACCAACAACAAGACAAAGGTGTCGCAGCGTTCTTTGATTACCTGACTAAGCCTGAAACTCAAGTCTACTGGCACAAAACCACTGGTTATGTACCTGTAACAACGGCTGCCTATGAGCTAGCGAAAGAGTCTGGCTACTACAACGAACAACCAGATGCAGAAGTGGGCGTTAAGCAGCTAAGCCTAAAATCGGGCGAATGGACTAAGGGCTACCGCTTAGGTTACTACCCTCAAATTCGTGAAGTGATGCATCGTGAGTTCGACAATATCTTCGCTGACCGCTCTAGCGTCGAGAATAGCCTAGATAAAGTCGAAGATGAGAGCAGCAAACTGCTGAAACGCTTCGCTCGTACGATGAACTAATTTGGCTTTTTAACCAAAGCAGATTACTGAGCTAAAGGCTTAATAAACCAAAGCCGTTCATTGCTCCTCACCACTTGTCACTGCGTCATTAAAAACGTAATGGCAAGGTGTGAGGAGATTCTTCACTAGCGCCATTTCTTGCTCCAAAAACTACAACTCAACTGGATGCATTCCTTTGCTATAGCGCTAGTGCTCACCGTAACTAACAGTGATAACAGTCACTAATTTTTGGGGATTACCCTGTGGAACGACGTCAGCAATTCTTTCACTCTCCGCTGCCTTACCTGTTTTTGGCGCCTCAGATACTCATCATTGCGGTTTTCTTTATCTACCCAGCGGCAAAGGCAGTTTACCTGTCCTTCATGCTAGAAGACCCTTGGGGCACCTCATCGATATTCGTGTGGTTCGAAAACTATCAAATGCTGTTCGAATCGAGCGAATATCTGAACTCGATTGGCTTCACCTTAATGTTCGCGATTGTGGTTTCTTTCTTATCGCTTGCCTTAGCGCTACTGCTCGCCGTAAAAGCCGACAACATCATTCACGGACAAGGCGCTTACAAGGTCACTCTCACTTGGGTTTACGCGGTTGCCCCTGCGATTGCAGGCGTAATCGGTGCTTTCTTGTTTAACCCACATATTGGCGTGTTTGCCGAGATATTTGCGGTTATAGGTTGGGACTTTAGCTTCCAGACCGACCCTTTGGATGCCACGTTTGCTCTGATTTTGGTTTCGGTTTGGAAACAGGTTTCGGTGAATTTCATCTACTTTCTGGCTGGGCTTCAATCGATCTCTTACGCAGTAAAAGAAGCGGCGATGCTCGATTGTGTCAGTGACTCGAAACGTTTCTGGACCATTACTTTCCCGCTACTCGCACCTACAGGCTTCTTTCTTCTGGTCATCAACCTCACCTACTCGTTCTTTGAAACCTTTGGCGTGATCGACACCATGACCAATGGCGGCCCAGGTGGCGGCACAACGTCGTTGGTGTACAAGGTGTATCGAGACGGGTTTGTTGGCGCAGATTTAGGCGGCAGCTCTGCGCAGTCAGTTGTGTTGTTGCTACTGGTACTCACTCTTACATTTATCCAGTTTCGCGTTGTAGAAAAGCGTGTTCACTACTAGCCCACCACAGCTAGGTTTTAACGCGACAGGAGTTATTTATGAAAAGTAATAAGGTCTATGACCACCTAATTCTAATTGCTGGGATGCTGTTCATGTTGGTCCCTATCTGGCTAATCTTCGCCAGCTCGACGCATAACCCGAACACCATTGTCAGCGAAGGCCTGCAATGGGTACCAGGCGATAACTTTACGGCCATTTATAGCGAAGCTTGGAACAAAAGCATGGGCTTCAGTGGCGAAGTCACCGCCAGCAAAATGATCGCCAACTCGATGATCATGGGGCTAGGTTTTGCGATCGGTAAGATCATCATTTCGATGATGGCTGCGTATGCTTTGGTCTACTTCAGACTGCCTTATGCTACAGCTTGGTTCTGGTTGATCTTCGTGACGCTTTTGCTGCCATTAGAAGTGCGCATTATCCCTTCCTATGAGGTTGTCGCTGGGCTTGGGCTTCTTAATAGCTACACAGGTTTAATTCTGCCTTTGATCGCCTCAGCCACCGCGACGTTCTTTTTTAGGCAGTTCTTCAAAACCATCCCCGATGAATTGTTAGAAGCCGCTCAGCTAGATAACGCAGGTCCATTTCGATTCTTTGTCGACATCTTATTGCCACTGTCTAAAACCATGATTGCCGCAATCTTCATCATCATGTTTGTGGTGGGTTGGAACCAATATCTGTGGCCAATCATGATGACCACGGACGAAGGCTACAACACCATCGTGATGGGCATCAAACAAGTACTCAACAACATCAATGAAACCAGTTTACCGCGCTACGACTATGTTTTTGCCATGGTGATTTTAGCTATGTTGCCACCCGTTTTAGTGGTGGTTGTATTTCAACGTTGGTTTGTAAAAGGGCTAGTAGAAAGTGAAAAATAATAACGACAAAAATCAAATGAACGATAACCGCATTCAATCACTCGCTGAGTACAAGATGTCTCACCTGCATTCTCACCAAGCTATCCACAAAAATACAGAGGACACCCCGATGCCAAAGTTAAAACAAACGTTAGGGCACACCCAAGCCACTCACAACCATACGCACAAAGCACCTACCATGTTAGGCATCAAAAACTTGGTAAAGACTTACGAGAACGGTCATCGTGCAGTGAAAGATGTCTCGCTTGATATCGAAAAGGGTGAATTTCTTGTGTTGGTTGGCCCATCGGGTTGCGGCAAGTCTTCTATCCTACGTTCAATAGCGGGGCTGGAAAGCATCTCTGGCGGAGAGATTCACTTAGGTGGCCGCCGTGTTGATAACGAAAAGCCAGCTCAACGAGATATCGCAATGGTCTTTCAAAATTACGCACTCTACCCTCACATGACGGTATACAAAAACCTCGCTTATGGTTTAAAGAACCGAGGTGTCAGCCAACACGTAATTGAAGAGAAGATTGAGAAAGTCGCCAAGACACTAAAGATCGAAGAGTACCTAGACCGCAAGCCAGCCAAGCTTTCGGGTGGTCAGCGCCAGCGCGTTGCTATGGGACGAGCGATTGTACGCGACCCTCAACTGTTCCTATTTGACGAGCCTTTGTCTAACCTAGATGCCTCATTGCGCGCTCACATGAGGTTAGAAATCAAAAAGCTACAACGCGAGCTAGGCGTAACCAGTATTTACGTGACTCATGACCAAGTTGAAGCCATGACACTGGCAGATAGAATCGTGGTTCTCAACAAAGGTCAGATAGAACAAGTCGGCACACCAAGAGAAGTTTACCACCAGCCTGCCAGTACCTTTGTGGCAAGCTTTATTGGCAGCCCCGCGATGAACTTCCTAACTGCCACGCTCGATGATGGCTATCTTGAAATCGGTGATCAACAAATGTACCTGCCAGAGTACGCGCACGTTAAGAACGCGACTATCACGCTTGGCATTCGCCCTGAACACTCTGAGGTTTGTTCCGAATTAAAAATGAACACCTTGCCTCTCGAACTGCGTATCAGTGTGGTTGAGCCATTGGGGCCGAATCAATTGGTTCATGGCCTGGTGAACGACCAACCCTTTATCGCCGTCACGCCAGAAACGACACTATGCCAAGTACTGCCGCTCGGAGTAAGCATTAATAAATCCAACCTGCATATTTTTGACAGTCGTGGGAAGCGTATTCAGCCGAATAACTTTACTTCACAAGAGTCACGCGAAGAGACGACAAGCATAACGACGGCTCTCGCTTAATCGAGTACACTGATATTTAATGCGTTTTTACGGTGCGTCTTTAAGAAGGATTAATTATGTCGTCTATCATCGTAGGTCATCGGGGTGTAGCAGGTACTCACCCAGAAAATACCAAAGCAAGCATTGAACAAGCCGCTAAACTCGGCTTGAAATGGATTGAAGTAGATATTCAGCCAACTCAGGATGATCAACTTGTGGTTTGTCACGACCACACCCTTGAGCGCTGCAGCGATGGCAAGGGTCGTGTCGACGAACACACCCTTGCAGAACTGCGTCAGCTCGATTTTGGCAGTTGGAAGTCTGAGCAGTTCGCTGGTGAAAGAATATTGACGTTGGAAGAGTTGCTCGCGCTTGTTGAGCAGCATGATCTCAGCGTGAACTTAGAGATCAAAGTCGACAGTCGACATCAAGCGCCTCATGTCGTTGATTTGCTGCATACCGAGTTGATTCGTTCAAATCTAGACACCGACAGAGTGCTGCTTTCAAGTTTCAGCCATCAAGTGGTTTCTGAAATGGCTCTTCACCTGCCGAGATACCGCGTAGGTGTGATCACAGAGCAGCTGACTCAAGCCGACTTGATGTTGATTGACGAGGTTAAAGCGTTCAGCTGTCACATGAACTACGAGCATGTGAATCAGAGCGATCTTGATACACTCAGTGAAGCAAATATTCAAACTTGGTGCTACACCGTAAACGATCCGTCTCGCTTCGAATTTCTCTCAAATGTGGACGCGGTATTCACTGATTTTCCGAATAAATTCAGCTCGATAAATTGACCCCACAAATACAATAAAAGTCACCCTGAGAGACTTTAAAATTAACCTCTAGAAACCTCAAAATTAGGTAGCAAACACAAGTGAGTAGGAGTACATTCCGCTACTCACTTGGTTTCATTAGCTCGCTCTATTTAGACAGCTTCATTGGTTACTTAATTTATGGATCTCATTTTTAGTCCAACCTTCCCAATTTTGGGTGCAATCTTCATTTTCGCCGCTATTGTTCGTGGCTTCTCAGGTTTCGGTTTCACCTTAGTGGCATTGCCATTAAGTGCGTTATTCGCACCTGTTATCGAACTGGTTCCCGTCTTCATGTTGATCGATCTCCTAGGCAATGTTCAATTACTGCCTAAAGTTCGAAAGCACGTTAACTGGCGCTGGGTTTTAAAGGTGTTTATCCCTTGTTTTGCCTTCACACCAGTCGGCCTACTTCTGCTTAAATCCGTTAGCCAAGACACGATCATCTTGATCATCAGTGCCTTCATTTTTGCGTCTGCGCTTATGATCTATAAAGGCTTCCAGTACAAAAGCGAACCTAGATTTGCTCCCTATATTCTAGGCAGCCTTGCAGGTGTAATGAACGGCGCGGCTTCGATGTCAGGACCTCCAATTGGCACTCATGCATTGGCAAGCCCAGTCGCTCCGCACATTGCTAGAGCCGGACTGATAGCCTTCTTTGTCTTGGCGGATTCCACTGCATTTGTTTCGGCATCTATCGCTGGGTTAGTCGACCGCGATGTAGTTTGGCTGACTCTCGCGCTTCTACCAAGCAGCATGTTTGGCGGTTATGTGGGTTCTAAACTGTTCGAGAGATTTGGTGGAGCGAAGTTCAAGCCAGTCACCATTGCATTGCTGATTGTGATTGCAATATTCAGTGCAGGTCGAGTCATACTGTAACTGGCTTTAGCGGTTAAGTTTGGACGTTGCTTTTACGAATTGGTTTCGCGAATTGATTGCGCTAATTGACTGCGGAAAGTGATTAAGAAAACTGGGTACCAATGACTACCATTCGATATGGATAGGGGTACCCATTTTTACAAGTTGGAGAAACTCATCCATATCTTGATTGGTTAACGCGATACAGCCATCCGTCCAATCAAAACTTTGAATAAAGCTCGGCGAACGACGCTCGCCGTTTTTGATGCCATGGATTTTGATGTTTCCTCCAGGATCTACATCATTTTGCTCTGCCCATTGCATATCCGAAGGTTGCGGATAGTTAATATGTACTGAGCGATAAAAGTCCGACTCTTCCATCACATAATCGAGCTGGTATTCCCCTTCCGGCGTTCGGTTGTCCCCTTCAAAGCGTTTATGCCCTTTCGGTTGTTTGCCTAGCGCAATACGAAACTCCTGAATCACCTCTTCACCTTTTAGCAGATACATCCTACGTTTCGATTTATCGACTTTAACTAACGTAACCACTTGCGACAGCGAATCTATCTCAGATGCGCTATCCGGTACGTTGTAAAACTGTCGAGAGGAACTTTGAGGTGGACGTTTCGATGACCCTTGAGAAAGCTGAGCTACCTTTTCATCAGGGCTACTGTTAAGAACATCATCCACAATAATCACATGCTCGGAGTTTGAGCTCGTGGAAGAGGTTGAGTTAGATGAAGACGTTGAGACACGTTGAGAATGAGCCGGTGCAGACTCGAATACGATGGTTTCGATAGCGGTCGCGTCAGAGACTATTTTCTCGACCACGACTTGCTCAGCATTCGCGTTCGAAGCCACAAACAGTAAACACAGTGATAAAGGCAGAAACAGACGCACCTTTAGATCTCCTCAAAACGCATGGACATGGTTCGTGACTGAGTTTCCATTCCTAACGACTCATAGAAACCCTGAGCTTGTTGGTTAAACTCCATTACCTCCAACCTAAGTTCTATCGCTCCTCTCGCCTGCGCCCATTGATTAAAAGACTTCATTAACGCTCGACCAGCACCTTTGCTCTGAACCTGATCGTTCACCACAATCGTATTGACCCTTGCCACCTTGTGCGGCTGAATAAAACTGACGCCTTTGTTCTGCGTTACCTTACCCGCTAAAAAGCCAACGACTTGCTTGTCGTCTACTGCAACCAAGAAAGCGCCAAGTGGGTCAAGCATCAAACCTAACCAATACTCTTCACTGTCGGCCAAGCCTTGTGACGCTGGTGCAAATACCATAGGCGCACCAAGATGATGTTGACGGTTTATCTGCTCAGAGAGCGCTAAGATCGCGTTAATATCAGTTACCTTGGCCGTCCGGATTTGCATATCATCACCTTGTTTGAATTCAATAACACCTTAGCAAAAATGGCTTAGTTGTGCACCGTTACACTGGTCAACTCAGACGCTCTGTGAAGGCTGAACATTAATATTAGGCACTATGTTTAGGGAAATTGTTCCGTAAATCTCAGGCACATTGCCAGCCGTTGAGTGCTACTATCTCTGCAGAATCAATATACTAACGACGACTAACGACTGGATACCTCTATGATTAAGTTTGCTGTAATTGGAACCAATTGGATTACACAAAAGTTTGTTCAAGCTGCGCACGAATCTCAATCGATGCAACTTGCTGCGGTTTACTCTCGAAATCTAGACAGCGCGGCACAGTTCGCCCAAGAATTTGACGTTGAAACCACGTATGACTCACTCGACGCATTGGCCAATGACAACACTGTAGAAGCCGTGTACATCGCTTCCCCTAACTCACTGCATTGCGAGCAATCTATCTTCATGATGGAACACGGCAAGCATGTTATCTGTGAAAAGCCGGTTGCATCAAATATTGATGAAGCAACACGCATGTTCGAAGTCGCTGAGAAAAACGGTGTGGTGCTGTTTGAGGCGTATAAATCTCAATTCCTACCGAACTTTAAGCAAGTTCAACTTGGGTTAGAAAAGATTGGCAAGGTACATAAAGCACACATCAACTACTGCCAGTATTCATCGCGCTACCAAAAATACCTAAACGGCGAGAACCCAAATACCTTCAACCCAGCTTTTTCTAACGGCTCATTGGTCGATATTGGCTTTTACTGTGTTGCCGCGACAGTCGCGCTATTTGGCAAACCTGAAAACGCACAGGCTTCTGCAAAGCTACTTGATTCAGGTGTCGATGCTCATGGCTGTGCGATCTTCCAATACCCTGAGTTTGATGTGACCCTTGCGCACTCCAAAGTCAGCGACTCTTATGCGCCAAGCGAGATCCAAGGTGAATTAGGGGCGATCATCATCGATCACATCGCTGAATGTACTGACGTTAAGATCCGCTACCGCGATGGCACGGTAGAAAACCTTACTCAAGCACAAAGCGAAAACTCCATGAGTTACGAAGCGCAGGCCTTTGCTAGCTGCATTGCTGGCGACAACGCAACACAAGCGCAGGCCCAACTGCGCGCTTTAACGGTTGCGAAGTTAATTACAGAGATGCGCCAACAAGTTGGTGTAGTGTATCCAGCGGATAAATAACGTCACAGCGTAAGTTAACAAACTGATTTTTAATACATAATTATTTATACATAACTGAATTTAATCTTTACGACAAATAACCGGATTAGTTGATTAAGGTCCCATCTGTTTAAATCCGCGTTCGATATCTATCGTATTTATTTAATTTATTGAAGGTGTGTAAAGTGTTTTCAGTTGATGATCGCGTTGTAGCAACAAAAGGTGTTGAACTAGGTGAAATGGTAGTAACTGGCCTAAGTGCTGGTGGCGGCTACGTTCACGTTACAACGGTAGAAGGCGCAATGACGCTTACTTACCCAGCGCAAGATCTTAAAAAAGCATAGTTTAACCACTCTGCCCTTTTAGTAGTCACTCTACTAAAGGTAACAAAATTGAGGCTTTGGCTGACTTCACTCTTCTGCATTAGAGTAAGCAGCCAGAGCCTTTTTTATGCCCGTCATTTACCCACCAGCTTTCTCATTAGCTTACTCGTTACAATAAAACCGCACTCAACTGACAATAGAATTAGGCAACGAGTTTCTACACTAGGTGCTTATTCTCATCGTTCTCTTGATATTCCCGTGCACTTAATCGCAGTGAATAGTTCTTGTTAACAAAGGCTTATTGTCTGCGAAAGTTTCTGGTACATTAGCATCATCTTATACTAAGAAAGACCCGAATGAGGGAAGCTATGAAGCTTTACATTTACGATCACTGCCCTTTCTGTGCAAGAGTCTCCTACATTGCTCAATCGCTAGGCTTGAACATTGAGCTTGTTTCTGTCGATTATGATGATGCCCAAACCCTTATCGATCTGATCGGTAAAAAGATGGTACCCGTCTTACAAAAAGACGATGGCTCTATCATGGCAGAGAGCCTAGATATCATCGCGTACTTCATGGACTTGAAATCAAGCGATGAGCAGCGTGTGCCATCTGAGCAAGTGACTGTGTTCCAAACTCGCGCATTCCCTCTTACTCAACAGATTGGACGCCCACGTTGGTGGAACCTCGACTTGGCTGAATATCGCTCTGCTGGAGCCAAAGAAGCTTGGCGTGCCAGTAAAGAGACCGAAGGTTTTAACTTTGAAGAACTGTTAGAAAAGACGCCTCAGTTCGTTCAACTGATTAACCCATTACTGAAAGATGCCGAACTCTTACTGGATCTAGAGAATGGTGAGTCATCACTGCCTCTAGTCGATCAAGCGGTGTATTTCTCGATGCTTCGTGGCTTTTGCGTAGAACCAAGCATCACATGGCCACCAGCACTTGAACGCTGGTTAGAAAAGAAAAGTGAAACGCTAAAGCTGTCTTTACTTCGCTAGAAAGCTATCTCGATTAAGAAAACAAGCTCTGACTCGCAAGCGACTACAACGAGCACAAACAGAAAATCGAAGCTCTCAGGTGTAAACTGCGAGCTTCGATTTTCTTTTATCTGGCCATTCTATTTCTCTAAGGCTTTGTCTTACAGCAGACGCCTTCTCAAACCTGTTCGCTCCAAGATTCGTGTCGAAATTTCTTCAACCGATAGTGAAGAGGTGTTGATGTAAGGTATCGCTTCTCGACGGAACATCGCCTCTACCGTTTGCAATTCATACAAACATTGTGAGTCACTGGCGTATTCGCTGCCTGCTAAGCGGTTCTCACGAATTTCAGTGAGCCTTTCTGCATCAATGGTCAAACCAAACAGCTTATGTCGGTAAATCTCAAACTCTGGCAACAGCTTTAAGCGTGCCAAGTCATCGTGGATAAATGGGTAGTTTGCTACGCGTAAGCCAAACTGCATCGCCATATACAAACTTGTTGGTGTTTTGCCACTTCGAGAAACACCCAACAAGATGATGTCGGCTTCTTCCAGCCCTTTTAGCGTGATGCCATCATCATGCGCGAGCGTGTACTCAATCGCAGCAATACGGTCGAAATACTTCACCGAGTCCTTGTTTACACTGCGTGAGCGCTGCAACTTAGGAACAGGCGCCATATGGATGTCATCTTGTACCTTCTGAACGATACTTTCCAACACGTCATAACAGTGCGCTGGTGCTTCAAGCAGCTTGGCCTTGATATCTGGAATCACGATTGAAAAGAACACAAGTGGTTCGACTCCATTATCGCGATACGAAATTTCGATCTCTTTTAATAAATCAGAAAGTTTGTCCTCACTTTCCACAAACGGAAAGGTTTTTTCATTGGCTTTAAAAGGGAATTGACCTAGAACAACATGCCCTAAAGTCTCACATGTTATGGCCGTTCCATCAGAAACATAGAATACATCACGACTTTGAATATCAATTTGCATTTTTTATTTAATGTTTAAAATTATTTTGAGTAGGATGGTAACCATAATATATATAACAAAACCCTGCTGACTATTACGTCCCCCACAGCTTTAAAAAATAATTTACATTTTTTTAAACTGATACGTAATCGTTTGCCTTTAAATCCCTACAATGCTTGCTATGTTTCTGGAGAAATAAATGCAAAATAATACCCTATGGTTCAATGGCCTATCCATGGAAGATGTCGACAAAGTCGGCGGTAAGAACGCCTCACTGGGCGAGATGGTTTCTAACCTATCCAATGCTGGTGTTTCTGTACCTAATGGTTTTGCTACCACCTCTCATGCGTTTAACGACTTTCTTGATTACAAAGGTCTTGATGAGCGCATTCACCAACTACTTGATGAACTTGATGTTGAAGACGTTGACGCACTGCGTAAGACAGGTGCAACGATTCGACAATGGGTTCTAGACGCACCCTTCCCAGAATCACTAGAGCAAGACATCCGTGATAACTACCGCGAGCTAATCGAAGACAACGAAGAATTGTCTGTAGCTGTGCGTTCATCTGCAACCGCAGAAGACCTTCCAGATGCTTCATTCGCAGGCCAGCAAGAGACCTTCCTTAACGTGAAAGGTATCGACGCGGTACTCGAAGCAACCAAGCACGTTTACGCGTCTCTGTTTAACGACCGAGCTATCTCTTACCGTGTACACCAAGGCTTTGACCACCGTGGCATTTCATTGTCTGCGGGTATTCAACGCATGGTTCGCTCAGACAAAGCCTCTTCAGGTGTGATGTTTACGCTTGATACTGAGTCAGGCTTCGACCAAGTCGTGTTCATCACTTCTTCTTGGGGTCTTGGCGAAATGGTTGTACAGGGCGCAGTGAACCCAGATGAGTTCTACGTGCACAAGCCAATGTTAGAAGCAGGCCACCAGCCTATCGTGAAGAAGACCTTTGGTTCTAAGTTGATCAAGATGATCTACTCGACCAATCAAGAGATCGGTAAGCAAGTCGACATCATTGATACTGACGAGCAAGAGCGTAACCAGTTCTCACTGAACGATGAAGAGATCAAAGAGTTAGCAAAACAAGCGATGATCATCGAGAAGCACTACCAACGTCCAATGGACATTGAGTGGGCGAAAGATGGCATCGACGGCAAGCTTTACATCGTTCAGGCTCGCCCAGAAACCGTATGCTCTCAAAGCGACCAAAACGTTATCGAGCGTTACGAGCTAAACAACAAGGCGGATGTCTTGGTTGAAGGCCGCGCTATCGGTCAGCGTATCGGCTCTGGCCCTGTTCGCTTGGTTGATTCTCTAGACCAAATGTCACTGGTTCAAGAAGGCGACGTGCTGGTAACTGACATGACAGACCCAGACTGGGAACCTGTGATGAAGAAAGCGTCTGCGATTGTGACTAACCGTGGTGGCCGTACTTGTCACGCTGCGATCATTGCTCGCGAGCTTGGTATCCCAGCAATCGTTGGTTGTGGCAGCGCAACAAGCAGCCTAAACGATGGCGATACCGTGACAGTGTCATGTTCAGAAGGCGAAACAGGCTACGTTTACAACGGCGAACTCGATTTTGAAATCAAACGTTCTGAGGTTGATGAGCTACCAATGCTACCAACCAAAGTAATGATGAACGTGGGTAACCCAGATCGTGCCTTCGACTTTGCACAAATCCCGAACGAAGGTGTTGGCCTTGCTCGTCTAGAATTCATCATCAACAAGATGATCGGTATTCACCCTAAAGCGCTGCTTAACTTCGATGCACAAACGGATGAGCTAAAAGCGGAAATCAACGAACGTATTCGTGGCTACAAAGATCCTATCGATTTCTACGTAAGCAAATTAACAGAAGGCATCGCGACTATCGCTTCTGCATTCTGGCCTAAGCGTGTGATCGTACGTATGTCTGACTTTAAGTCGAACGAGTACAGCAACCTAGTCGGCGGTAAAACGTTTGAACCGCATGAAGAGAACCCAATGCTGGGCTTCCGTGGTGCATCTCGTTACATCTCACCAGTATTCGAAGACTGTTTCGAGCTAGAAACTCAAGCGATCAAACGCGTTCGCAACGAAATGGGCCTTAAGAACGTTGAAATCATGATCCCATTCGTTCGTACTCCAAGCGAAGCGGCATCGGTTATCGACATTCTGGCTAAATTCGACCTTCGCCGTGGCGACCAAGGTCTGAAAGTCATCATGATGTGTGAGCTACCATCGAACGCAATTTTGGCTGATGAGTTCTTGAAGTACTTCGATGGCTTCTCTATCGGTTCAAACGACATGACACAGCTGACGCTTGGCCTAGACCGAGATTCAGGTGACGTGGCACACCTATTCGATGAGCGTAACCCAGCCGTGAAAGCAATGCTGAAAATGGCGATCGATGCAGCAACCAAAGCGGGTAAATACGTGGGCATTTGTGGCCAAGGCCCATCTGACCATGACGACCTAGCAGAGTGGTTAATGGATCAAGGCATCAGCTCTGTTTCACTAAACCCGGATACGGTTATCGATACGTGGTTGAAGCTAGGTAACGTTGTTAATAAATAAGTAAATAAGTAAATAAGTAAATAAGTAAATAAGTAACGCTTCACGCGGTACCTTAACGACAAAAGCCAGTCACGTTGACTGGCTTTTTTAGGTTCTTTCCAAATTAGCTGGCTAGAGCGCTAGAAGTAGTATCTCACACCAACCCAAGCTTCGGTTTGCCAACCATTCGGCATTGGCACACCTTTCACATCAACATCCGCTTTGGTAATGTCATAGCGCGTATTCAACCACCAAGTTCTTGCAGTGTTCATCGGCACATTTAACGATGTTTTAAATGAGAAGTTTTGCATGTCGATATCATCACCAGAAAGATCTTGCCACTCAGGAACCAAAGACACATAAGCGCCAGAGTCACCGAGATGCTTCGCGGTAATCAAACCAAGCGAGTATCCCGTTAAATCATCTTTAGATGAAGTGACGCCAGGGATCTCCATACTACCAGTCATCAGTCCTGCTCTTGGAAATACCAGGAATCCACCGGTATAAGCTGGATTAATCGCAACAACACCGCCAACCGACAATAAGTCATTTTTAATACTGTTGCGCGTATTAATATAATCTAATGAAAGACCCACTTTAGGCGTAGCTTTCGTCCCTGTTTCAAAGACGTGGAAGTACTGAATTCTAGAGTTGCTGTACTCTGTACCGAATTTGTCTGGATCGCGAAGCGCTGTGTTGCTTTCATCGACAAACGTCCCTTCGGCCAGTAGGGCAAACTGCTGACCGTTTTCTAAACCGCCAGAAACTTGCCCTTGAAATTGGATATCTGAACTACCATTCAGCATCAATGCAGCTTGAGTATAAACTTTAGTGACATCAGCAGGATCGATAACACGTTCGGAATCTGAATCGGCATGTGCAGGAAGGGCTAGACCTAAACTCAACGGGATTAATAGAGCAAACTTTTTCATTATATCTCTCGAAAGTCGTTTGCTTCCTCCTTGAAGCCTGGAACATCCTGTTAGGTAATAAATAGATTACTTGTCAGCAAGTAGTTTTGCTGCCGAACGCATTAGTGCAGGGCCTTTATTCTCACCAAAACCTGAGTGGTATGGGTTGGTTGAGAACATCACACCCACAAAGTCACGTGCCGGATCGATGTAAATAAATTGGCCTAGGTTGCCGCTTTTCGACATCGCACCATCGTTGAAAATGAAATCAAACTGGTATGCGTTGTAGTCTGCTTTTTCGTTGTATGCGTGCAGTGAACTGCTCTCTTTGCTAGTACCTACGAATGCTTTTGGATCACCGCCGTTGCGGATACGATCAATCACAGCTTGTGACACCACTGGCTCATCAGCCACCGCTTTCCAGCTAGGTGTAAATAGTGTTCCCCAGCGAGCCATATCTTCTACCGTTGATGAAACCAAGCCAACCGCGATCGCCATGCCATCTGGCGTCAAGTTGAATTGCATTGGTTGACGTGCGTGCACTTTTGACCAAACACGATCTTCGAATACTTGAGTCCAAGTTTTGTTTTCAACGTTTTCAACTAACTTAGTCAGCACCATGGTGTTGATAGATGCATAACGGAAGTGGTCACCGGCTTTTTCACCTGCGAGCTTTTGCGCGCCCTTAGCCACGTCCATCCAAGTTTCCATCTCACCCGTTTTTGCTCTTGGTGAGTTAAACGATGCCGCAAAGAAACGCACCACATCAGAGTCTGGGTTCAAGATAGACTCTAATGTCTCTTCATTGTCTAGCGCGGTCGACATGTTCAGAACTTGGTGTACTGTGATGCCATCCCAGTTCGTTCCTTTCAATTCAGAAACATACTCAGCGATCTCTTTTTCAGGGTCGACTTTGCCCTCTTCCACTAACATTGCGATCACTGTGCCAACCGTCGTTTTTGCTGTAGATGCCCAAACGTGCGTATCTGTCGGCTTCATACCTGGGTAAGCTTCGTAAACGATCTCCCCTTTGTGAATCAACATAAAGCCTTGGGTACGGAACTGTTCATCCGCCAAGTACTCATCCATTGTCAACTGACCTTTGCTTTCAGTATCAACTTTCAGTGCAGCGAGTCGTGGGTCGATATTTTTGACTAAAGGCTTGTACTCTTCGTTTGGAGCCGCCAGTGCCGTTGGTAGAAACTCACTCATGTGCATGTTGTAGTAAACGCTGTGGTCGCCGCCCATCTGCCAATGAAAGTTATTGAATAACTCACGAGCTGAGTCAGTAAAACTTGGGGTAAATGCTGTGCTCGCCTCTTTCACGGTCAAGGTAACTTGAGCACCTTCAACTTTCAGAGCTTCTTCAACTGGGTTTGCTGCAAGAGCAAATGATGATGGGGTCGCTAACGATACTAGAACGGCAATGTGTTTAAGTTTCATAATTGTTCTCCTGTTTGGGTTAGGAAAAGTATAGGGAGATGCGCTACACTTAATTAGGTCACTTGATGACATTTAATGGTAGGCACAAAACAATGAAAGCATCATCGAACACCACCAGCATACTGCTCACTTCGACCAGTAACATTGCTCCATATATTCAGTATTGTGACAAACATAGACTGGATTGGCGCACCGTCGCCGTTGCGTGCGGTCTACCCATTGAACTGACACAATCCAATCAATGGCTTCCTACACAAGACGTGATTCGCTTCATTCATGGCCTTGAGCGTAAGTTTGGCTATTCGATAGGGATTGAGGTTGGACGTAAGGCCTCTCTAGAGCAATTGTCACCTGAGCTAGACCGAAAAATTGAACAATGCACTTCTCTCGAGCAAGCGGTACGCTGCTTGATTACTGAAATATCGACCTTAAGTAATCACGTCACCATATGGACGGAAAAAAGCGATGGATTGTGGTGGCTGTGTCATCGAAGTTGCTATCACCCATCGACCTCAGGTTTTGAACAAGCAGAATGGTTTCGCGCCCTGACCGTGATTAGCCTATGCCGTAAGTTCATTGACAGTCGCTGGCAACCATCACACGCCAAGTTGGTCTCTAAGAACAACAGCGCACGTAAATTACCTAAGCATTTCTTTGATTCTGATATTCAGTTTGAAGAGCAATACGGTGCGTTCTCGATTCCGCTGCCCGATGATTATCGTGCCATTTCAGAACGAAATAGTACCCAAGATTGGCATCACGCTGTCGAGATATTAATAGACACCTATGCGACTCTACCTTGGTTCAATATTGAGTGGTTTGCGACCATGCTCGGCATGACAAAACGAACGCTGCAGAGAAACCTGAAGAGCAAAAACATTCTCTTTAAACAAGCCAAAGAACAAGTTCGGGAAGCTAAAGCAAAACAGCTACTTGAAGAGACCAACCTTTCTGTTCAAGACATCAGTTGGCAAGTGGGTTACAGCGACTTGAGTAATTTCAATCGTGCATTCAAAGGTTGGGTTGGAGTCACGCCACCAAGTTATCGGGATAAAGCGAAACATTAGAAATAGTCGAATGGAAAACCTTTAGACCCAATCCGCTAATATAAAACTCAGAAACAAGATACGACACCTTAAATTTCAATAAGCGAATGCATAAAGTTGCATTGCACAATGCTCACATACCGATGAAACTGTGCAAAGGTAATATCGATAGATTTAATGACATTTATTGGTATCGAGCTAACGTTACGTTATCCTTTACGCAATTCTTCATTGAGTGGATTGTCACTACGACAAACCTACCTTCAAGACTGATAAGAGTGTTATGAATTCTACGACCGCAACTCCCTCGCCTTCTCTTGGCCGACAACTCTATACAATGACATGGCCAATGCTGTTTGGGGTGCTCTCCCTGATGAGCTTCCAACTTGTAGACAGTGCTTTTATTGGCCAGTTAGGCGTACTGCCGCTCGCGGTTCAAGGCTTCACGCTACCAATTCAGATGATCATTATCGGGATTCAAGTCGGACTAGGCATCGCGACAACGGCTGTGATCGCGAGAGCTATTGGGGCTAACGAGATACGCTATGCCAAACAGCTCGGCGGATTAGTCGTTGCGATGGGCAGTGTGAGTGTCGCGCTGTTCTCGGTCATCATCTATCTGTTGCGTGGTCCTATTTTACAACTCCTCGATGCACCACCGACGGTACTGCCGATCATTGATTATTACTGGATCTATTGGCTGGTAAGCTCTTGGACAGGCGCAGTGCTCTACTTTTTCTACAGTGTGTGTCGTGCCAATGGTAATACCATGCTGCCCGGTTCGATGATGATCGCGACCAGCATCATCAACTTGATATTGGACCCGATTTTCATATTCACGCTCGACATGGGCATCAACGGAGCCGCGATTGCGACCATCTTGGCGTTCGGTGCGGGTATCTTTATCGTTGCTCCTAAGGTAACTAAGAAGCATTGGATGACATTCGACTGGCACGATCTTGATATCGGCAAGAGTATTCGTTCTATAGGAAACATCATGGGGCCTGCGATGATCAGTCAGCTACTGCCACCAGTCTCTTCGATGCTCGCCACCAAACTGCTTGCAGGCTACGGCACAGCAGCCGTTGCAGCTTGGGCGCTAGGTTCACGTTTTGAGTTCTTTTCGATTGTTGCAGTGCTTGCTCTGACTATGTCGATGCCACCTATGATTGGCCGAATGTTGGGAGAAAAGAACCTAGGGAACATACGTAGTCTTGTGAAGATTGCCGTGATGTTTGTATTAGGATTCCAATTGGTGATCGCACTGGTAACTTGGATGTTCTCTGGCGGGTTGGCAAATCTCATGACCAGCGAAGACGAAGTCTCGACCATTTTGAACTACCACTTACTTATCGTTCCTATCAGTTTAGGGCCGTTGGGTATCTGTATGCTGATGGTTTCTATCTCGAATGCGCTTGGTAAGTCTTATACTGCCTTAACGATATCAGCACTGCGCCTGTTCGCCTTCTTCTTGCCTTGCTTGTGGATTGGTTCGCAGCTTGCTGGTATTGAAGGCCTGTTCTGGGGTGCCATGGTGGGTAATGTGCTTGCCGGTACATGTGCTTGGTTTATGTACCAACGCGCACTTGGGCAAGTCGAGGCTAAGCTTTCTAATTAATCAGTTAGCGAACTAAACGGCTTGCCAGCTAAACCGCTATAAAGTTATTAAACGAAAAAGCAGCCACTTAGGCTTAATGCCGATCAGTTAAAGCCAAAGCGATCGGTTGAAGGATCCTTCAGAGCTGTC
>NZ_JBFSVE010000011.1:0-100101 GCF_041467715.1 Vibrio sp. 10N.247.311.14 | reverse complement strand
TCCCTATCCCTCCACCACATTAAAGAAAGCCGCTGAGAAATCAGCGGCTTTTTTGCATCTGAAGCTTTTTAAAATATAAAGCTCATCTAACAAGACTCTCTACAGTCCCAGTTTCAAACCCATTCACTTTATACCTAGTTTTAAATTCCGATCTCACCGTTCTAAACTAAAAGTTCATGCGCCTAAGCCACTCCCCTCATAACTTTACCTGCAAGCCAATTAGATACTTTCTTTTTTAATAGCACAGAAACACTGCGCGTATAACGGAAGTTGGGAATACTTGGCTTATTGTGTATTAGATTTTGTCTGCTTCTTAATAAACCGAACAATAAATAATCATTCAGAACAAAAACACCAAAAAGCGTTCATAAAAAAAGCAGTCAGTTAATAAGGGTATTTACAAGCGAAAGACACCCTTATATTATACGCGCCATTGGAGGGATGGCTGAGTGGTCGAAAGCACCGGTCTTGAAAACCGGCAACCGTTAATAGCGGTTCTAGGGTTCAAATCCCTATCCCTCCACCACATTAAAAATGAGATAAGCCGTTGTATTACAACGGCTTTTTTCATATCTGCAAGGTGCCAAGTCAAACCATAAGGATTGACTCAGACAATGTACCTTTTCCGCGCCCCAAATTGCACCTACTACACACGTGTTTGTCTGCCGAAAAAACTTCGAGATAATGGCTTTCCGTTCGATCTGAAAGTATCTTTACTAACCAAGAACCGTCAACTTGCTTCTGAACGCAATCTAACCGTTGCTGCTAGTCTAAAAGAGTTAATAACTAAAACTCATGGGCAAAGTTGTGTAGAAGGCTTTAAAGCGGATTGTGATGCGATTATCGATGAGGTTCGTAGTAAGTTTGAATCGAATCAACCTGATATTGAGGTATCTGCCGCTCCAGTTCGTAAAGCAGAACATCGGGACTTAACTTCTACAGTTCACCGAAAGAATCACCCTGTCGTTTCATTAAAAGCGGCGCTAGACGCTTTTGTCGCTAGTAAGAAGTTGCAAAATATCAGACCTTTAACAGTGCATCAGTTAAATGCTCGTGCCAGTCACTGTATTAACCTGTTACCCGTTGAATCCGTGGATCCTGTTACTTCGGCTCATGCGTTGGTGTACCGTGACCAACTCCTCAAGGAAGGGCGTAGCTATAAGACAAACAAAGAGTACCTTGCTGCTGCTTTTCAGTTTTTTAAGTTTGCTAAGATGATGAATTACATCGCACTGAACCCCTTTGACGGCATTAAGGTAGATAACAAGCCACTCAAGCCTACTAGTGAAGAACGTGAACGCTGGTCACTCAAGGATCTTAAGCTATTCTTCAAGTCTCAAAAATTTGTTGAACAGGATGTAGAGTTCCGCTGGATCTCGTGGATATTGCTTTACTCAGGAATGCGTCCATCTGAAGTGTGTCAACTAAGAGTGAATGACATAAAAGAGGCTGATGGGAGCTACTATTTCGCTGTCAATGTTGACGATGAAGGTAAGTACGTCAAAAATAGCAACAGCATCCGCAAAATCCCTGTCCATGGTCAACTAATTAATTTTGGATTGCTGCAGTACATTGCAACTAGGAAGTCCAGCGGTACCAATAATCTATTCAGCTATGAGCCAAAAAACATCTTTGCCGATTGGTCTAAGGCCTACCTTAATAAAATGACCAAGTACCAGACATCTATTGGTATGCTGCCACGCCACCGCCCAACGAGTTATGGATTCAGACATACTTTTATTGATGAGTTGAAGCAAAAGGGTGTTTCTGAGTTGATTACAGCTGAAATCGTAGGCCATAAGCAGCAAGGGGTAACGTATGATCGCTACGGCAAACAGTTGAATTTGAAGGAGCTTGCGAAGGCATTAAACAAGGTTACTTTTAAGCTGTAGTGCCGTGTGCTATTTCAATGTTAAGAAAAGCCGAGCTAGCTATTTACCGAGCTAGCTCATATTTGGACAGGAATCATTTAGAGTACTCTGTCTAAGTCGACTAATATTGATTAGAAAAAATATCCAAAATTATCAAAGATCTATAATTAGTTTCGCCCTCTTTATCTACAAAACGAGCGGTGAACGTTAGCCGTAGAGTACAGGGCAAGATCACGAAGCTTTACCTTAAGCTAAGTTTTTTATCTTATACTTCTTTTTGATAACAAACCAAGTCAACCATGTCTGAGCTCAATTTATTCAAATACTTTGTAGCCATTGAAGATACACGCCAATCAGGATAAGTTGTAAATAAACTCTTAGATATTCTGTTCCTTACCATTAGCGTTGTGATTGCAGGGAGTCAAGGTTGGGAAGAAATTGAAGAGTTCGGGCGTGACAAACTGGATTGGTTGCGTAAGTTTTTAGTTTTCATTGCATTTTGACCTTATTACTCTTTATTAAAAACGACGTATATTCCCTCAAAAGTAGCAACCAACTCATCCGCACAAAATAGATTGCAGGCTATTTGAACACGACCTTTTCCCTTGCGTTGAAACGCACGATGAAACCGAGACCACGCCGTAAGGTTGTCATATTTACATACTGCTGTTACATCTTTGCTGGCGGGTTTCAGGTATCGAATGCTATTTTCTTGAATAACAATTTGATGTTTTTTACCCTCCAACTGGGCATAAACTAAAGACCAACCTGCCAAAATACCAACAACAGATAAGCTGCCGCCAAACACCGTATTCATGTGGTTGGTATTCATTCTCAATGGTGCAGTAATCTCGATATTTTTGCTGCTACAAGTATTCACACAGATACCGAGAGACTTTGATACTGGTATATGATGATGAAGGTAGACTTCAAGCTCTCTATGTTTCATATAGACCGTTGCCTTTTTCAGACCGCCAAAATATTGCAAAAGTCCGTTTTAGAGGGATGCAGGAATTACACTTTAGCTAATTCAGTTAATACTTGCTTATACGTATCCACTGATTGGGCTCCAGAAATAGCGCTCTCGCGATTGAATACAACTGTTGGAACACCTGATATACCCGCTTGCTTCCATTTCTGTTCCAGCGACTGGACATGACTTCGCATATTATCGTCATCTAGGCATTGCATTGCTTCGTCAACATTAATACCAAGACTTTGCAACTCTTGCTCGAGGGTACTCTTGCTGGATATATCTTTTTGCTCGCTATAAAACGAAGCAAATAACCGATTTTTAAGCTCGGTTTGCTTGCCTACACTTTTTGCATGCTCCAGAAGAATATGAGCATCAAGGGTATTTACAGCTTTTAGTCCGTCAAAGTAGTCGAATTTAAACCCAACGTCTTCTCCAAGCTCTGTCATCTCTTTTCTGAAACGAATGCTATCTTCTAATGTAGTACCGTACTTCCTTTTAAGGTGGGCACGTAGGTCTTCACCTTCAAGCGGCATATCTGGATTTAACTGAAAAGGTTGCCACTCAATCTCAATGCGATCTTCTATACCAAGCTCTTTTATCGCGGTATTTAAACGCTTATAACCGATAATACACCAAGGACAAATCACATCTGACACAATATCCAATTTGATTTTCATATTCATATTTAACTCTTTTTATCAAGCGTTTAGCTTCAATTTTTTTCATTAAATAACACTAAGCAGAACCCAAATTGTTTATTATTCGGTATCCTGCTCATTTTCACCGTAGAGAGTTGCGGTTCTATATTTTTTGCTCACAAAGCTGAATTGATGGAACGGTATTAGTGAAGTTCGGTACATCAGCTTTTATCTTGTCTGCATTTGGGCCAAATGCCGTTTGAAATGACTCTATAGATTCAAATGAAATTGTACTAATCGCCACATATGCCGCTGCTTCACTAGGAACAACACTTGCTAACCCTGCATCTACTGTCGCCCCTTTTAGTGCGTCTCCCAGAAGCTCTCCTATCATAGGAACATGTTTGTTGCAGTAATAATCAAAATCAAAAATCACATCATCGTTATTTGGGTATATTACGTATACTTTAATCATTGCTTTTTTCCTTTTTCTTTCACTAAAGTTTTAAACTGTTGGGGGTTACATTTTGTTATTGGGCATTGCTTTTCCAATCATTGATTCACCCATTATTGCCTGCTTTTGGTGGGGGATGATCCCAGAAAGAATAGCGGTCATTCGATTACGTTTACCTGGAACCACAACTGCTTTTCTACCCAAACCATTGATAGCTATTTCTGCTACTTCCGCTGGATCTTTTGCAACCATTGGTAATTTTGACCAGTCAACACCATTATCAGCTGTCATCGGTGTAGTTGTTAACCCAGGAGAAAGAACCGTTACATCAATACCTTTGGGTTTAAGTTCGCCATGAAGAGATGCACCTAGCTGAAGAACGTAGGCTTTGGTACCTGCATAATTTGAAAAATATGGGGAAACCATATGACCAGAAAGACTTGATACCATTAAAATACCGCCTCTTTTTCTTTCGATCATTGTTGGTGTAAAGTGGTGAGTCAGTTGCAACACAGAGCTAACATTAAGCTGTATCATCTTCAACTCTTGCTCTAGAGATGATTTAGCAAACGAACCATTAACTTCAATACCAGCGGCTAGTACAAGTAGCCCAATACTTTTGTCAATTTGCTTAACTTTTTCGACGCCTTCTGACGTACTTAAGTCAGCAGAAACGGTCGTTGCTTTAATTCCGTAGCGTTCCGTAAGCAACGTAGCTTGCTCTTCAAGCTCTTTTTCTCGACGAGCGACCAAAACAACGTTCAATCCTTTTGCTGCAATCTGGCTTGCCATTTCTGCGCCAATGCCTGATGTTGCCCCTGTGATAAGTGCCCAATCACCATATTTTTCTTTAAAGCTGATACCCATAATTCGTTACCTTTCTCTGTGTTTAGTTGATGGGGTAACTATATGGAATTTGGAGGTACAGGGCTCTCCATAAAAGTTCAAAAATTGCTCACATTAGTTCAAACGAGCCAACCTGAATGGAAAGGTTAAAATGCGTTGGTGTCAGGTTAAACGAAATTGAGAAGGGGATAGGCCTGTTTGTCCTTTAAAGGCACGGTTAAACGTGGAAATCGACTCGAAACCCGTTTCAAAAACGATGTCGGAGATACGTAAGCTATTATCTTTCAGTAACACTTTAGCTTTGTTGATTTTTAATTTGGTAATGTATTTTATTGGGGGTTCTGAATACACCTCTTTAAACTTACGTTTAAAAGTAGAAACACTCATATGACACAATGCTGCCAACTCATCCACACTCAGATCCGCATACAGATTACTTTGGATAATATCTTCAAATTTGGCAAAGTTAGGTTTAAACATAGAAGCAAGAAAATCGAGTTCAGAAGGTGCGCTGGTTCTTTTCGCCATAAGAATGACAAATTCACGTAGTTTGCTCTCGATAAGCAAATCATCCGCCAACTCTGGAGAATCCAGCAATATACTGATGCTATCACGATAGTGCTCTAGCAATTTGTCCACTTCAACCTGCAAAATATTATAATCGACCCTGTATTTTGACTGGCTAATATCAAAGTTAAACAGTGACTGAAATATTTCAGGATAGAGAAGGATACCAATCGCTTCACCTGCACCTTCATCATTATGATAGCTAGTGTTTTCATAAAAGTAGTTGGTGCATTTTGCCAGTATTCCGCAGTTTTTGTTCAATGAAGCAGATTCTGTCTGTTCCCTGACGTTAAAATCGCCATTTGTGACAAACGCAAAACACGCTTCACTGTCTACAAATACGCGCGGCATACGTTTGAAACTGGGTATATCTTGTTTTTGAAAAACAATACGTCCATTATATTTTATTGTTTTCATTTAAAGGCACCATTCAATAGTATTGCGATAAGGATAAAGCAGTCTACCTGCTCGATTAAATAATTGGCTCAACTAGAATCGTGTTGCTACGGTGCTGCACTCATAATCATTAGACATCTAAAACTCGACAACAAAGCTAAAGCTCGAGAATAGTCTACGCATAATCTATTTTTCAAATGTACTCAATACAAGCATGAATGCATGTATAGATCGAGCGAGAGATTCATGTGGTCTTTGCCCTCTTGATTGAACTTTGAGTCCTTGACGAAACGTAAGGAAATAGTCGGTCAAATGCTCTGCATCTATACCATCAATAAGTCGTTCTGTTTTCTCATATTGAGTAAAAAATGCCAGTGTTGCAATACGACCTTGTTCAAACTTCTTAATAACATACTCATAGAGGGCTGGTTCGTTTGATTTTAATTCAACAATACTGTTTGTAATTAAGCAGCCGTAAGTGAGTAGATCATTCTCTGGATTTAAGAACTCACTATCAAATAAATATTGAAGATTCTCTGATATTGATTTATTTGAGTCGAGTTTCCTGAGTACCACAGACATGTGATGCTCAACATAGAAATCTACTATACATTTAAACACGGTTTCTTTGTTGCCAAACGCGTTGTAAATACTGGTTTTCGTTAATCCTGTAACGGTCGATAATTGATCCACCTTAGTCGACGCATAACCATGCTGCCAAAAATATTTGGCCATAACTCCAAGCACTTCTATCTCGTCAAACTGTCTTTTCTTTGCCATTTATCTATACAACTACATAAAATTCTTATTGACACCTATTGTACTAGTTAGTACATTAATTGCAAATGTACTAACTAGTACAATTAGGCAAAACAATTAGGCAAAACAATGAGGAACAAACGATGTATTCAGCTATAGCACTATCACTACTTGGATTTTCCACAACGGTGATTGGAAGTTTGCATTACTTTCTAAAAGTAAAAAAGAACAAGCCGCCCAAAAATCCTATCATCCTTATGCTAGCACTTGCCGCAGGTGTCCTTTTGGGGCTAGGTGCAATTATCAGTGGGATTATAAATATGCATTGGAGCTTTGTTTTCGTTGTCTTAATGTCCAGCTTTTCCATATTTCTTGGTGGTAAATTCATTTGGGTATTCAGTCAAAAAGATACTCCTCTAGGTGATATTGAGGTTGCAATTGGAGATAAGTTCCCACAATTCGAATCAACCACATATGACAACGAGATTTATTCGACTGATGACCTAAAAAATCAACGTGTTCTACTTAAGTTTTACCGAGGTGCTTGGTGTCCATACTGTAGTGCTGAATTAAAAATGTTTAACGATATGAAACCGACTCTGGATCGATATGGAGTTAAGGTCGTTGCGTTGTCGGGAGATACGGCAGAACAAGCAAAAATGCACATCGAACGAGATAGTTTAGATCTTCTTCTTTTGTCAGACCCAGAACTCAAAGTAGTTAAACAATACGGCGTTGAACACCACAAGGCTTTAGGGGCTGACTCGTCTAAAACAAAAACAGTATTAGGGCTGCCATTTCCTACTTCATTTGAATACAAATCAATGTCTATCCCAACATCGATCTTAATTGATGAACATGGTGTCATCCAATGGATAGATCAATCTGAAGACTATCGACTAAGAGCAAGCGAAGAACGATTAACTCAAGCCTTACGCAACGTTTTCACCATTAATAAATAATAAACCGAGAGAATTATTATGTTTAACTACCACAATATTGAAACAGCACCAGAAGCATCAAAGCAAATGATGGAGCAATCTAAAAAATCACTTGGTTTAATTCCAAATTTACATAAAGTGCTAGCAGATGCTCCTGCAACTTATCAAGCTTATTTGAAGACTTATGAGTTATTCACGCAAAGTACACTATTCAGTCCACTCGAAGCTCAAGTGGTTCTGATGACATCAAACTTTGAAAACAACTGTCACTATTGCGTTCCTGGTCATACGTGGATCATGAAATCAGCTAATATGCCAGAAAGCATTATTGAAGCACTACGGGAAGGAAATGAGTTACCTGATGTCAAACTACAAGCGTTGCATGTCTTTACTAAAGAGCTACTAGATAATCGTGGTCATATAGGTGATGAAAAGTTGCAGAACTTTCTAACGGTAGGATACACAGAGCGGCATGCGCTTGAAGTGTTGACAGGCCTAGCTTGCAAACTTATTTCAAATTTCACCAATGCATTATCTCATACACCAGTTGATGCCCCATTAAAGGCTTTTGACTGGACTCACCCTTCAGAGAGGTAAGATCAATCTGAAGAGAGTATCTACTGATACTCTCTTTTAATGGCCGTGTATTTTCATAAGTATATGTGTTGTGGATTAGTAAATTTGGCCACATAGTCAGAACTCTAGGCATAAAGAAAAGTAAGTCAAATTACAAACCTTTAATATAGCCTCATTCCTGCTCTAGCTTGTTATGGGGCACTTCTGAGTTATGAGGTGCGGTAATTGTCGTAGGATGATCTGGTTTCTTTATAGTTATGCCATCGACACAAGGTGAACAATAGTGATGAACCCCAATCAGTTTTCTTGCGTTCTACCCACATACAGCAATATGAGACACAAGCCTTGATTATCACTAGATAGTTACAGCCGCACCAATGAGATGCATCATGTGAAGTGAATATCACACCTATTCGAATCAATATGCCAACGTAAGATGTTTGGGTGGGGAAAGTTTAGTGTGTGAGTTTCATATGGAAATTTTTCAAAAAAATTTAACTTTCTAACCTGTTGATAATCATTGTAATCGTGATTTTTCATAATAAGTAACTAATATTATTGGCTTTTTCATATTTGATCATGCTAAAGAACTCTTGTAGTTTGTTCACAAGACAGCAGAGCAGCCAAAGCTGCCATAAGATTGAGACGTGAATCAACAAGAGAAAAAAGTAAAAAACTATATAGAGCAATACATTGCAAGTCGCGTAAACCGCGTTGCCCCATCGACTCTTCGATCAGAGAAGAGTAAAGCCTTAAAGCTATCAAAGCGCATTGGTCATAGAAAGATTGCGAGTGTTACACACAGCGACATCCTTGCCGTTATTGATGGTTTGCATAAGCATTATAAAAACAAAAGCATCAATGAGTTCCTGATCATCCTAAGAGCGGTTTTTCGTTTTGCGGAGCTGGACGGTGCGCTCGAACGAAACCCTATGACGGGTATTCAAAATCTGAAAGTTACAACATCCGAACCTGCACCGTTTACAAAAGCAGAGCTGAAAAAGCTCCATGATACTGATGTATCGTGTCAAAGTGGGAAAAATGCGTGCTTATTTAATGCTCTCACAGGTTTGAGGATCAGTGAATTACTTGCGCTCAGCTGGGATGATATCATTTGGCAACGTAAGGAAATGTACGTTCGTAGAGCCAAAGTTCTTCAAGAATACAAAGTGCCCAAGACTGAGGGGTCAATGCGAACCGTTGAGCTTAACCAACTTGCTATTGACCTCTTGAAACAGCAGTTGCAACTTACTGGCAAGAAGAAGCTAAGGAAAATATCGGTTAGGCAAGAAGATAACAAAACGCTCAAAAAAGAGTCTGTGCAGTTCGTTTTTTATAACAGTAAGACCAGTAAGCCATTTTTACATGCAGCACAGTTTGCCAAAGATTTCTTCGATGCTTTTCTGCTGCAAGCAGAGGTTAATCACCGTGGAGTTGGTCAATTACGGCATACCTTTGCTTCACAAAATTTAACTGCGGGTATATCGAAAGAGTGGATTGCTGCTCAGATGGGGCATTCAGGTACTCATATGGTTGATAAGCATTATGGGCGTTGGATTGCCTCTGATGCTCCAGATTGTGCTCGTTTGGCAGCCGATAACTTAGCCGAAGCCTTTGGACAAGCACCTGTAACGGCTCCATCTTCTTCTGCGATATCGGTTGAAACAGCGGATCTGGTTGCTAAATTAGAGTCTAATCCTGAGTTGCTAGCGGTTCTTAAGGCTACACTTGGTGGTGCGAAATGATTCTAAGCACTGCCACCAATGGCATTATCGATGCCACCAATGGCATTATCGATGCCACCGTTGCCATTTTCGCTGTCAACAATGGCTGTTGTACTGCCATTAATGGCACTAACAGTGCCAAAGTCGTTCACTTCAAAAGTGATACGACAAGGCAACCCGCTGCGCTCCCGTCACACTTTTACTTCGCAAAAGATGCACGTGAGCTGCGGGCAAGAGAAGTGCCTCTTGACTCTCTACCATGCGCACCTCTTAGGAGGATTGCATGAAAGAGATTCGATTGTTTCACCGTCGGTTCAACTTTAGTTCGAAGCCCGCTGAACGTGTAAAGTGCGAACATTCTTTAGCTCATTCATTACGCATATCACCACCCACTGCGGCAAAGAAATCGAAGCAATTAGAGTGGAATCATGAGCTGCTTGAAAAAAACGTGATCTGGACGAATGGTCAACAATCGTCTCTTAAAGAATGGTCTGAAGAGCAACGGCTAGAGTTGTTGTATGAGATTGCGCCGTCGCCTAAAAAGGCAAATCAAGCGAAGCTGCAAACACAACTTCGTCAGTATCGCAAAAAGGTAAAGACAGCAGTTGATAGTGAGCTTAAAAAAGGAAATCAGGCTGCCGCTCAATTTTTACAGGCTGTACTGGATATGGATAAGTACGTTCCTTACTCACGTATCGATGCGTTTGCAAAGCTAACAATGCAACGCAAAAAGCAGCGAATTAAGATGTTAGAAACATATCTGAATGCTCACAATCAGTTATGCCAGAAGCCGCCAGCCAACAATCTGTATGTTCAAGAAGGTCTTTTTAAAATCCCCCACCAATGGGGGGTTGGAACGGATGTAATTAGCTTAGAAGAGTACGTTTCGTTTACTAGTCAGTTCTTAATGGAATATTTTCCCGATTACGAGGTTAAAGCGGTTATCGGGCATGACGACGAACGAAGTGTGGATGTCAAAACGGGAGCACATGCGCACTACTATTTATCTGGTCGAAACAACCAGACAGGTAAATATGACTTGAGAAAGACTCAGATTAAGGTCGTCAATGAGTATATTAAGCGAACGGCACCTGACACCAAATTATTACCTGATGATGGGAAACTGACGAGGAAGTTGAGTCAAAAATTTGGTCGTTACTTTCAAAAAATGTTATTTGACTATGCTAATCAGCACCTATTTGTTGATAAAGGCTTGGTAGCAAAGCTTGCTCCAGAGTCAGAGCGAAGATCTGAAAAAAGAAGAGATATGAATCGAGAGGCTTCATTACCTAAATTGGAGCGCAGCCATAATTATCACACACACCAATTAGATCTAACTCAGGGAAAAATAAAGTTGGCAGAAAAGAAACGTGTTTATTTGTTAGATGAGAATGAAAAAACCGAGCAACAACTATCACAGTTGATAGATGATACTGCACTGGTAGAAGTACAGCTAAACCAATTACAGGTTGAGCGAGATACGATGCAACTTGAGTTGTCAGATCTCAAAGCTGAATCATCAAGGCTGACTATTCTCACTCAATCGCTAACACAAACCGTAGTGCCAAAACTGGTTGATATCTTTAAGAAAGTGGTACTTGCGATCAATGCTAAAGACAGAGGCGTATTAAAAAAACAAAGCGAGTACCTGAGTTCTGTCTTGAACTCAGTGCTAGACCTACCACCAGGTCTATCAGATAAAATCGTAAATGAGGTGGCTTTGCTGAAAGCGCCTGAAGCAGTGGCACCGAACAATGACCATACCGTTACAGATCATCCTAATAAGTAAGTTAGTCACGCAGCTTACTTTACTAACTAACCATCATAATAATTAAAACAAAGGTATAAACCATATGGCTAGACCAAAATCTTATGCGGATGAAGATGTTATACGCATTGCAACTCAATTGTCCGATGAAGGTCGACAACCTTCGGGGTGGCTCATTAAAGAAGCTCTTGGACGTGGAAAAATTGCTTCTATACAGACTGACCTTGAGCGCCTCATCGGAGAAGGCAGGCTTCCCGAAATAAAACAATCGACAGTAGATACTAATCCTGACCAGAGAGCAGTGGCATCGACTTTTGAGTTGCCTGTTGAGCTTCAAGATATGCTGTCACTCAATGAACAAGAGCTTGGGAAAATACTTCGTGATATGACTATCAGAATTAATGACAAAGCACACATTCATTATGAATCCTTGATGGAAGTGCGAATCAGAGAGCTAGATGCTAAATCTGATATATTGGTAAAAGCTCAAGCGATGGCTGAGCAAGATACTCTTGATATTGAAGTGCGACTACAGAAACAAGTTGAGCGTAATGAGCTACTAGAAGATCAAATCGATAACTTAGAGGTCAGATTAACAAGTTCAAAAAGCGAAAGATCAGATTTGATACAAACCATTAGTCAACTAACTGACTCTTTCAATAAGACAACGGAAAAGGCCGCTCAACAGCAGATTTCGTTGGATGAATTAAGACGAACAGTATCGGATATAGATAAGGCTCACACGGCCACTCAGGTAAAACTGGAATATTCCATGAATGAAGCCAATCAACTTCAATCTCAGTTATCAGGCTTATCTGAGCTGCATGAAACGACCAGAGCGCAGTTAACAGAAACTTCAACCCTTTTTAAATCAACTCAGAAGTTACTGAATGAATCAGACAATCAAATAAGTATTCTACGAGAAGAAAACCGCGAACTGGCTACGAGTCATCGCCTATTGGAGAAGGGCCTAGAAGAAGCTGAAAACGAAATTGCCTTGCTGCATGAACAAAAACAACGCCTAGAAAACGATCTCGTAGAACATGGAAAATCAACAATTTGAAATCCTTGAACTTTATTTCAGTAGGTGAAGGAGACCAATGAAATTAAGAATTCTTAAATCGCCTAAGAATCGCTAAGAAACGAGAGGGGAACTGGGAACGCTTTTCAAAGAGTTGGTGCCACCCAAAAGAAAATTCTATGATGGTTAATCCCTCGAATGTATGGTGTGATATATTTTAATATTAATCAGTCACTTAAAATCTAAAAGTCCACTTTAATGGACTTTTAGCCATGCTTTCAATCGAGATGACCTATAAGTGCATTATGGTGTACTTATAGATAGAGCATAAAATCACTTTCGGTAGAACCAATGAACATTTTATATTTTGACCCGCGCTCTCTTCTTTACTCTTCGAACTATTTAAATCAAAACGATGACGTTCGTCGTATTTATGAGTTACAGCCATTTTTAAGCAATACTGATTTGCTAATGAAAAATGTGACACCCGATAGAAAAGGTGCACAGCGTTTGGCTGATGCAGCAAACAGTGTAGGCTTTCTTTTGTACCCGACTGGAGAACGATTCACGCGTGAATTGTTAATTAAGCATACTGTATTTACTGAAAATCAATTAGCAGCGTTTGTTGATTTGACCTATAAAGTTAGGCTTGATGATAGAGATCCCGTGCGTCTAATGTTAGCTCACGCCAATGCTTTAAATGCGACTTGGTTTATCTGCGGAGACGTTGCGACAGACGATAGACTTAAAGCATTTACAGGGAAAGCGCTTTTAAGTGCAATAAATGAAGGTGTAAGCGACAGTTTGATATCTCAAATTAACAAACTGTCTCACATCTAACAGAGAGAAAATGGAATAATAGTCATAACATTACACATCAATATCAACGGTCGTGGTCTTGACTGAGCGCTGTCTTCCAGTTAGTACATCTTGTATGAAAGCTTCAACCGCTGCTTCATTATTTTGTGACACCGCATCCACCAAACTTCCATGGAATCGTACACTTAAACGATCTAATTCTAATCCAATTTTAATAAGGTCTTCTGGTGTTTTACAACGCTGAATAGATAAATCACTCACTAAAAAATGATGTAATACTAAACCGTCACTTTTTTTATCGGTTATAAAGTCAAGCGCATCAATAGCATCAAACTTTGATGCTATACGCTTAATTGACGACATCATTAACTCATTTAGTGTGCCATCAATAACCTGACAGGTCGGGAGCCATATCCCTCCCGCCTCATCTTTAATAAAAAGTAATTCGCATTTCTTACAATGATGTATGACATGCTTTTCTAACAGCCCAACTGAAGAGCTAAACTCTGATAAAGTTAAGAAATGGTTTTCATTAACAATGCTTTCTCGCTGTTTTTGGCGTTCTCGATTGAACCATCCGTTAAAATATTCGTCCATAACAATACTCAGTTGGGTTGGCTATCATAAATCGGAATACAACATGAGGTATAAACACGAGAAGTGCAAGTGATTTATGAGCAAGAGAAATAGAATTATTATAACTTAAATAATTGTTTTAAAAGAGAAAGGTAACATTATAGCTTGACGTATTTAAGTGCGTCGTATAGCCTAATCAAGGCTCTGGGAGAGCCTACTTTTGTCGCTAAAGTGAAACAATACGTGTCCCTTTAAAAATCTGTTTAGTATTTTCATTGTTCTGTAACTTTTGATTTTGTGAGCGACACACATTCAAAATGTTGTGGGACATAATGGAAAATAAACAATGACTACATCATACATACAACCCATTTCTCCTTTTGCATCGACAGTTGTAACCAGTAAAGATTTAAACAAAGCGGTTGATAGCTTTCTACAACGACGTTCGCTAACTAGTTTAAGTACTTCAGTAGTTTTTCGAGAACAATTACATACGATAGTTCATCGAAAATTCGGAAAATTCAGTGAAAATCAGCTTCGCATGTTTTACTCAGTCCTATCGAACACTGAACCACACTTCTGTCCTTTAATTTTGCAAACTGACTTTGTAAGTCAAATCAAAGAGTTAATATCGACACATCGTCATATTTACCAAATTCATGCATTTGACCTTAACCTTTCGATACTTTTCTTTTTCCGAGATGAGAAAATGTATATTCTCGATGTGGTTGATTTATCCACTCTAGGACTAGAAAAACTAGGAAAAGTCTACAATATTAAAGCATTAGATGACCCAAAGTTAAGACGAGATTTGGAGTGTGCGAGATATATTCAGTCTGACAAGATAAGTAAACGGCTTGAGAAGCTAATCAAGTTGATTTGGAAGAGTGGGACTCAAATGGTTTGCTTTGCTTTATCAAAGTCAAGCTGCAAAAACTTAGAGTGCGTATTGGCTAATATTCCAGGGTATGAAGATCATGATTTTGTGGGAGCATGGTTTTCTAAGGTTCACTATAGCGATTAACTAATTGACATTCTTACAATAAACGATATAGTCAATTGCATTATACAATTGTTTTAAGTGACTATAACACCTTGCTTTAAGGTATTGTTATAAAACGGTTTTATTTAATTTCTTGTGTTGGATATGGGGTTCAAATCCCTATCCCTCCACCACATTAAAGAAAGCCGCTGAGAAATCAGCGGCTTTTTTGTATCTGGCGTTTGCGTAAAGAACTTACGCAGTTTCTACTACGCCACCTTTCGGCTCACTTCAAAACGCCCGATCAATTGGTCTAAGCGGCTCAATGCATTGCCCATCAAAGAAACTCGACGTGCGAGTTGCTTAGTAGACAGTTGTAAGTCAGACATTGAACGTTGCGCTTTATCTGCCGTTTGCCCATTTTTCTGACTATTCTCATCTAGGTTAGACATCGTGGTAAAGAGATCGCTCACCGCTGCTTGAATTTGCTCACTGCGAGCATTTGAGTCGACTGTTAAGTTTCCTTTACTCACATTCTCAACGCCTCGCTCCATAGACTCAACAGCACTGCGAGACTTACTATGCAGCTCTTTCATTAGGTCACTAATATGGTTAGCAGCTTGTGAAGTGCGGTCAGCCAGAGTTCTTACTTCAGAAGCGACGACAGAGAACCCTCTCCCGTGTTCACCTGCTCTTGCCGACTCAATGGCCGCATTCAAGGCCAAAAGGTTAGTCTGCGCGGTAATGTCAGTAATGATATCTATAATGTCAGACACCTTGGTCATTTCATTATTCACCTCATTCACGCTATGCGCCGAGCTTTCTACGATATTGCGAACAATCTCCATGCCTTCGACGGACTGATTGTACTCCTTCTCCGCACTCAGAACGGCTTGCTTCATCACCGTGTCCATTTGCGTAGCTGAGACACTCGCATGAGTAATTTCACTCTGTTGATACTGACTCAACTGAAGCATATTGCTTAACGCTTGTGATGCATCATCACTGGTTTGTTTCATTACGACGCTGCGACGAAACATCGATTCCGAAACCTCTCTAACTTCGTGACTCGCATGGATCAACTCACTCACCGTGTTATCTAAATTGTCGATAAAACTGTTAGTCCAGCGCCCTAAGTTGCCAAGTTCATTATGACTGAATGTGGTGGGATCAAGTCTCCGACTTAAGTTGCCATCACCTTCAGCTAAGGTCTGCATTACCCCGGTCATTTCATGAATCTTCTTCGCTAGTGGTTTGGCGCTAACTAAACGGAATAAGCCCAATGAAAGCAACGCGCAAGCGAACATAATGCCACTCTGCATAAAAGGTGTGAGTGTATAAAGGTTGGCAAACAGTAATGGAACAAATAGAGGCAGTAGCATGCAGCTGATAAAGTGCTTAGATAAGGTATAACTTAGACTTCGGTCTCTGTAGACCTCTTCTAAATCGGACTCACACATCATGCCAAAGGTATCTGGTGAACCATCCAATTGAAAAGTGATACCTTTGCCAATAACGGGTATGTGGCGATAGTCAGAATACCCCGGATAACCAATAAACAAGTTATTGCCATTTTTAATGGTTTCTCTTACGCCTGGGTGAAGCTGATTAGTGGCTGGGTCTGTAAAGCGAATCTCAAATTCGGTGTGGTGCTGGATCTTAACCGTTCCCCAATCAGTATGAACCCCTTGCTTTAAGTTTTCGCCGTGTGAAAAGGTATTATCTTCAAAGCGAGAACGAGAGAGCGCAACACCCGGCTGAGTATGAGGATCATGAATGGAGTCGACCATAAAGATATAGTTATCACCCGACTCGCTATAAATATGCCCCGCTTCTCTCTGAATAATGTCACCAATAACATCATTTGGAACACGACCACATAGGAATTGCTGCACCCCTTCATCCCGAGAAAAGGGAACATAAAACATCAGCGTCACTTGGTCATGAAACGATGAACTCGACGCTCCCACGTTCAACGTGCGTTGATCCATATACGGCCCATGAAGATAACGCTTTGAAGCCCCTTCAACTAAAGCCTTCTTATCTCCAAGAGTAACCCCGACATGCTCATGATAACTCGATGCTTGTGCTATCCCCTTAGCATCGACGATCGCCAACTCAGATAAATCCGTACTGCGTTTAAGAAGGCTAGCTAACGTCCCCTGAGCTTGTTCTTCCGTGCGACTAGCTAAATAAACCGCAGAGTCTTCTAAAAAATCCCATTGATTCTTGACCCAATTATGAAGAAGTTGAACTCGCGTGTGAGCAATACTTTCAAAAGCTTGTTCAAGCTCTTCCGTCCTACTTCTATTGAGGAAACAAGCTCTGCGCATAGCCAGTTTTCCTGTTGCGCCAAACCAATTAAGCCAACTACGTTCCTTGTCCGTCAGGTTCATTTTTATCCCTTGTGTTTTTATAGACACATGGGTAAAGCAATTTACAGACCACAATTAATCACACAAATACGTAACTAATTAATAAAAAAGCACTTTATATGAATCACAATGGTGCAACCGTGTCTTTTATGGTGCAGGATGCGCTTATTTCACACCATCATTTCAATGAGCTATCAGGCGCTAATTTGAGAGGTTAACCGTAAACATGATAAGCCGCTTTTAACAGCTGCATGTGAATCGGCACCAGATCTTGGTGTTTAGTGCGGTACCCGCCACCGACTACGCATGCCATCGAAATAGACTCTGATTTCGCTAATTCAATCATCAAACAGTCGCGCTCGAATATCCCTTGTGTCGAGACATTCAAGTAACCCAGTTCATCGTCTTGATGGATATCGATCCCCGCATCATAAATAATCAGATCAGGTTGATGGTGAGCAATCGCTAACTTAGTGACTTGTTCAAAACAACGTAAGAACTCTTCATCTTCTGTTTCACGACTTAACGGTACATCTAAATCAGACAGCGGTTTTCGTGCAGGAAAGTTTTTGTCGCAGTGGAATGACAGAGTAATGATGTCGTCATTCTCTTGGCAAAGAGTCGCTGTGCCATCACCATGATGAACATCGCTGTCGACGATAAGCACTTTATCGATGTGTTCAAAGGTCAACGCATGTTTTGCCGCTAACACCAGATCGTTCAACAAACAAAAGCCGCTACCAAAATCATGGTGTGCGTGATGATAACCACCACTCAAATGAATCGCTAAACCACTCTCTATTGCCATTTCAGCGGCCAAGCAGGTTCCACCACTTGAGTAGAGTGTTCTCTCAATAAGTTGTTCACTCCAGGGGAAACCGATACGTCTCATCTTTGCTGCGGGCAAATTACCAGAAACAAGCAAATCCACATACTCACTATCGTGAACCTGTTTTACCTGTTCAACCGAAACCGGCGTTGGTTGGAAGATTTCAAACTGACGCTTCCATAGAGGATCACGATCCATTAACGCCTCAACAGCACTGTGTAACAACTGATATTTGTTAATCGGGTAACGGTGACCTTCTGGTAAAGGTAACTGCGAATAGATTGGGTGGTAAATTAAAGGAATCATAATCAGGTTAATTGCGTATCTTTCTCAAAATCATAACAGTCTCAGCCTAGGCGACAACCTTAATTAATGATAATAGTTATCATTAACTTGATTTTCAAAAAGAGACAACAATGAAAAACGTAATACTCATCTTTGGGGTGATCTGTGGCTCAGCGGCAGCAGTAATGATTTTTGTAGGAATGCTAATGGCCAGTTGGTGGAGCGTTGATTTTCTAGTGTTAAGCCATCAAACTTAACTAATTGAACTGAAAAGGAATCACCATGAGCGTTATTTTTATTACTGGAGCGAACCGCGGCATTGGCTTAAGCCTGACTCGACAATACTTGGAAAGTAATCACAAGGTGTACGCGACTTATCGTGATGACAATTCAGCAAAAGAACTGCTCTCACTCGCAGACCACAACACCAACCTTACCTGTATTCAATTAGAGATAACCGATTACCAAGCAGTAAGCCAACTCCCTTCGCAAATAAAGTCGATTGATATCTTGATCAACAACGCTGGCTACTATGGCCCTAAAGGCTACGGGCTGGGTAATACCGATGTCGAAGAGTGGCGTCGTGTATTCGAAGTTAACACTATTGCCCCACTCAAGCTTGTCGAAACGCTATTGCCTCTACTAGAAGGCAGCCATATCAAAAAGGTCGCTTGTTTATCCTCTAGAGTCGGCAGCATGACCGAGAACACCTCAGGCGGAGGTTATATCTATCGCTCCTCTAAAGCCGCTCTAAACTCCGTGGTTAAGAGCTTAAGCAACGACTTAACCGATAATGGCTTTACGGTGTTAGCACTGCATCCAGGCTGGGTACAGACCGAAATGGGTGGCCCTAATGCTCTGATCGATACCAACACTTCAGCTTCCGGCCTTATTAAAGTCATCGAGTCCGCGAATACCGGAGTAAGTGGTCACTTCTTCAATTTCGATGGTAACGAAATAGACTGGTAATCCACAGATGAATGCAGGCTCTCTCTCAAACCTAGTTAAGCACTCAACGCTGTTTTGTCTAACAGTGATGCTAACTGGCTGTTTCAGTAATGGCCCCGGCGACTTATTCGACGACTATCAAACTAAGGTCGCTAGAGTACAAGATGCTGAAGAACTCAAAGAGGATTGGGAGTTTGAAAGCCTACCGAGAAAACGAGAACTGCTGCTTGACGTGCCCTCACTCTCTATCGGTCTCATCGACAGCTATCAGCTTCGTCAGTGTAGACTGTTCAATCTGATTGCAGAAAGAAATTCGGTTCTGGGCAAGGTCGCGGATGAGTTTCGTAATTACGATTATCAAGTCGCGCTACTTGAAGGCGTGGGCAAATGTTTATCCAGTAATGAATTAGACCCAGAGATCGTAGAATTACTAAGAGAAATTGAGCAACAGAAACTCGCACAGTTTCCACTGCATCAATGGAATCTCATCTATGCCAGCGATGCTATGCAGTCACAAATGCGGAGTAGTCAGTGGTTACGCGCTGATATAGGCGATCAGGTACGACAAACCAGTGATGCGTTAGAACACATCAATCAAGCGTTAAACACATCGCTCGTTTCCGGCAAAACCACTGAGGTTCAAGAAGTATTAGAGAAGAGTTCGACCCTTGGGGATTTATACTACTCGCTCGCTCGGGCGTCAGTTGAGCTTGATACCATCACCAAACAGCTGACAACTTTTGATGACAAGATCATCTGTGGTAAACAACGAGACACCACTAAGTTCCGCTATCTCAACAATGTGTTCGAGCAACAATACATAGGTAAGGTTCAGCCTTACATGGCGCAACTGGATGGCTACTATCAGCACATAGCCCCGCAACTAGGAATGTTTGACGCGCAACCTGAACTGCACAGTTATTACTTTCCCATCCAAGATGCACATCAAGCTTTTCGATCATCCACTCGTCGCCATGTTGACTATTGGCAGCAACTGTTTAAACGTTGTGGGCGTAAAGTCGGTCGTTAATCCTAACCTCAATAAGTCTTAGCTTTTGGTGCTCTTTTTAGCGGAAGTACCTTTCTTAGCATACGAACCTGTCTTGGCATAAGACTTCTTTGCACCACCGCCTTTACGACGTTTAAACGCTGGTCTTTCGACTTTAGGAAGGTGGCGAAGTGATTCAGGAACTACTCCCGTTTTTACCTTGCCCATCAAACCATCAATTTTTCTTTCCAGCGCTTGCATAAAAGGTTGATACGCTTGATTGCGTTCTGCCATGCCTTGCAACTGGTGCTCCCAGTGCGCTGTCATGTCTGGAAAGGTAGAATCCTCAGGTAAGGCATGAATCAAGCCTCTGCCCGCAGGGCTACTGTGAATACTCTTACCTTGGCGCGTTAGCAGCTGCCTTTTGAATAAAGTATCGAGAATACCCGCACGGGTGGCTTCTGTGCCAAGGCCATCGGTCTCTTTCAAAATGGCTTTAAGGTCTTTGTTCGCAACAAAACGCGCGATACCTGTCATCGCTTGAAGCAATGTAGCTTCCGTGAAGTGCTTTGGTGGTTCGGTTTTCTTATCGCCAATCACGCCTTCACGACACGTCAACACGGTACCTTTATCCAATGGAGGAACCGTATCCGTGCCATCACCTTTCTCTTCGGTATCTGTTTTGCCCATCAACACCTTCCAACCCGGGTTGATAAGCTGACGCCCTTTTGCGATGAACACACCACCAGCAATATCAAAGACCAGCTTAGCATCAGCAAAAACCGCAGGTGGGTAAAACTGCATTAGATACTGGCGAGCGATTTGCTGATAGATCTTCATCTCATTAGCAGACAAACCATTCACCGATGATTTCTTCGGAGTAGGAATAATCGCGTGGTGAGCATCAACCTTGCTGTCGTTCCATGCTTTTGATTTAAGTGAAAGATCCGCGCCTTGAGCACCACTTTGCAGCTCTTTGGCATTGTTAGCGATAGCATCCACGACCGACTCTCTTTGTGAGTAGTGATCTTTAGGTAGATAGCGACTGTCAGAACGTGGGTAAGTGATGAGTTTATGTTTCTCGTACAATGACTGACACGTATCTAACACCTGTTGAGCACTCATACCAAAACGCTTAGACGCATCAATCTGCAAAGCTGACAGCGAGTAAGGCAGTGGCGCAGCTTGTTTACTTTGCTTTTGCTCTGATTCCGTCACCGTCGCGGGTTGATTCGCAATTCGGTTAGCCACATTCTCAACCAGCTTTCGATTGAGCACGCGCCCTTCTTCATCTTGCCATGGTTTACATGCTTCGCTTGGCTTCCAACGCGCACGAATATCAAAGCTCTGGCCGTGATTTTGATAAGGGATCAAAGCGTGCAAAGTGAAGTAATCTTTCGGAATAAAGTTTTCGATCTCTTCATCGCGCCTTACCACCAAACCAAGTACAGGCGTTTGTACTCGCCCGACCGACAACACACCTTGGTAGCCAGCCTTTTGACCGAGTAAGGTATAAGCACGAGTCATGTTCATGCCATACAGCCAATCGGCTCTAGAGCGCGCTAATGCGGAAATAGAAAGCGGAATAAAGTCACGGTTGCTGCGCATTTGAGAAAGTGCACGTTTTACGGCAGGTAAGTTCAAGTCGCTGATCAGTAGCCTGTCCATCGACTCTTTCTTAGCCTTAGAGACTTTGCAGTAATCAATCACTTCATCAACCAGCAACTGCCCTTCTCTATCCGGGTCTCCGGCGTGAACAATTTGAGTGGCGTCCTTCAATAGCTTTCGGATCACCGTGAGCTGTTTGCTTGAAGTCTTACGCGGTCTTAGTTGCCATTGCTCTGGCACGATAGGAAGATCGGCTAAATTCCACTTCTTATAACGGTCGTCATAAGCATCCGGCTCAACCTGCTCCAATAAGTGTCCAATACACCAAGTCACCACATCCCCATTGCCACATTTGATAAACCCTTGGTCTTTCTTTTGTGGATTAGGTAGTGCAGCGGCGATCGCGCGGCCGAGGCTTGGTTTTTCAGCAATAATAAGGCGAGACATGTTTTTCCAGATGCTACAAACAATTAGGGCCACATTATCTAATGTGGCCCTAATAAATCAAGAAAAACTGGTTGTTTATACAGTTAACATTCAAAAAACTACTGACTACCAAATATGCACTACTTAAAACATGCCTTATACAAACTTTCGTAACTAGCTGCCTTGTTTTGAATCTACCAATGACTATACGGCCACAACCTATAATGGCTCTAGAAAAAGCAACGATTTTCACACTATATTATTGGTTTTATTTATTTTTTCCTAAAGAGAGAACTAGCGTAATAATATTGAATTGATCTTATTCAGCGTTCTCTTTTTATTGATCTGAATCAAAACTAAAAGTTGGTGGTTCTCGTTAAATACGACACAATAAAGCAGATAAGTAACACAAAATAAAGGACAAATAAAACAAACGAACACAACATGTTGTACTAAGGACAAATCGAATTACGGGAGGTAAGATGCAAGAATCTAAGCAATAAAAAAGCCCACACAAAGGCGGGCTGATTTATCAGTCACATACACGTTTTTAGCAAGAAGATTGCAGTCTTCTGAACTGAGAGTACGATGACGTATTACATTAATAATCATATCAAAGTTCACGCTAAAGACAACATTCGACAATCGCATAACAAAGGCGGTGTTTATGAAGTTGATTGAGTTAACAACTGTTTTACTCAACGTGGCAAGAACAATCTACTATCTTGTGCTTATACCACTCATCATGTTGGACTTAACAAGTACGCTAACAGTCTAGTGATCGAATCAGCCCCTAGTGGGCTGTATCACTGCTTGCTTTCATGAAGTCCTGTCTAGCAAGGTTCTTTCTAAAAATGATGTGCTGCACTGAATATTCAACTCAATAGAATTCATAACCAACAAGTTCACAATTCCCCACAGACCTAAGTCATTTTCAACGTAGTGCTCCTTATAAGAACTCAACGAACTTAGAGAAGTCGCGTTCTGGCACTTTCATTGGTGTACAGCCAGGAGTACCTAGGTATAGGAAACCAACAATTTCGTCGTCGCCTTCTAGGCCAAATGCTTGATGTACTTCTGGGTGGAACATCCATTTACCTGAGCGCCAAAAGCCTTGGAAACCTTGTGCGACTGCGGCCATTTGCATCGCCTGTGCAGCACAACCCGCAGACAGATGTTGTTCGATAGCAGGCACTTTCTCGTGCTCAGTTACTTTGGCAATCACAGTAATCACCATCGGAGCTCGGAACGGCGCTTTCTTTACTTTCTCGATAACCGCTTCTTCGCTGTCATCCGCTTCAGCGGCGCGCACCAAGATGTCAGAAAGCTTTTGTAGGCCTGAACCTTGCGCGATAACAAAGCGCCAAGGTGTTAGTGCCCCGTGGTCTGGAGCACGCAGTCCTGCTTTGATGATGTTTTCTAACGCCACACCTTCTGGTGCCGGATCAGAGAGTTTTGCGATTGAGCGTCTGTTGAGCAATAGATCCAAAGCATCCATTTGAAGTCCTTACTATTTCTTTATTATTTGTATACTTGAACTTTAGCACAGAATACAAACGATAATAAATCTCAACCACTGTCCATCTGGCCTAGATTAGAAACAATAAAAGCTCCTAAATCTATGACTTAGGAGCCTTGTTCAAAATCTAACTCAGCAAATTAAGTAACAATATCTACCGATAAGATTACAGTTTGATAGCTGATTCTATAACTTAATCGCTAGCTCAACACCTTGACGAATTGCGCGCACTGCATCCAGTTCACCCGCGTAATCAGCACCGCCTATCACATGCAGTTTGCCACCAAACTCTTGCCACATATCTTCGAATGGACGAACTGACACCTGACCTGCACATACGATAACCGAATCAGCATCCAGCACCTGCTCTTTCTTACCAACGCTGATATGCAGACCTTGGTCATCAATCTTGTTGTAGCTCACGCCACCCAGTAGATTAACACCGCGTTTTTCTAGTGTGCGTTTGTGAATCCAGCCTGTAGTTTTGCCCGGACCTTTACCAACACGACCCGCTTTACGCTGCATCACCCACACCGTTTTATCGCTGAATGAATCAGGGTAAGGGTAAAGTCCGCCTGGGTGTTCCATATTCTTATCGATGCCCCACTCATGCAGCCAATCGTCTAGGCTGTGTGAAGTCGGTTCTGTCAGCATGGTTGCCACATCGACACCAATACCACCAGCACCAACAATCGCGACCTTTTCGCCTACTGGTGTCTTTTCACGAATCAAGGTTTGGTAATCGACCACGTTTTCTTGGTCAATGCCCTCAATATCGAGCTTTCTTGGCTCTACGCCAGCCGCCATCACGACTTCATCGTACTTCAACAACATCTCAAACGTTGCCTCAGTATCCAGTTTCAGGTTCACGCCTGATGCGTCGATTTGGTTAGCAAAGTAGCGAATCGTTTCTCTGAATTCTTCTTTACCCGGAATCTGCATTGCCAATCTAAACTGACCGCCGATACGGTCATTTTTCTCAATCAAGTCAACCTTATGCCCACGCTGAGCTAAAGTCGTTGCACAGGCTAAACCGGCTGGGCCTGCGCCGACAACCGCAATGGTCTTAGTCGCTTGCGCTGGCTGAACAACAATTTCAGTCTCGTAACAAGCGCGTGGGTTCACCAAACAGCTCGCACGTTTACCTTTAAACACGTTATCAAGGCAAGCTTGGTTACAACCGATACAGGTATTGATGAACTGAGCTTGGTCTTGAGCTGCTTTATTAACAAAATCCGGGTCTGCCAAGAATGGACGCGCCATAGACACCATATCAGCCTGCCCAGAGCTAAGAATACGTTCGGCCTCTTCTGGCGTATTAATTCGGTTACATGTCACCACTGGGATCGACACGTATGGTTTCACTTTTTCCGTCACCCAAGAGAATGCGCCTCGTGGTACTTGCGTCGCGATAGTCGGAACACGTGCTTCATGCCAACCGATACCGGTATTGATAATAGTCACGCCTGCTTCTTCCAGCTTTTGAGCCAATAGAACAACATCTTCAAAGGTGCTGCCTTGCTCAACCAAATCCAGCATCGACAGTCGGAAAATAATAATGAAGTCGTCACCCACTGCTTCGCGAATCGATTTAACAATCTCCAGCGGGAATCGCATGCGCTTCTCATAAGAACCGCCCCATTCGTCGTAACGCATATTGGTACGTTTACAGATGAATTGGTTAATCAAGTAACCTTCAGATCCCATAATCTCAATGCCGTCGTAACCCGCGACTTGGGCGAGTTCGGCACTGTTGGCAAAGGCACCAATGGTCTTTTTAATCTGACGAGGGCTCATCTCACTTGGAGCGAACTTAGCGATAGGCGCTTTAATGCCAGACGCACTTTGCGCAAATGGGTGCATCGCATAACGACCTGCATGCAACAATTGAAGCGCAATTTTACCGCCGTGCTTGTGGACGGCTTCGGTAACAACTTGGTGCGCTTTAGCGTGCTTTACTTTACTGAATTCAGCACTAAATGGGGTTAATCTGCCACGTAAATTAGGAGAGAAACCACCGGTAACAATAAGGCCAACGCCTCCTTTTGCTCGCTCTTCATAAAACGCGGCGAGTTTGTGGAGACCTTCTTTATTTTCTTCTAAACCTGTATGCATTGATCCCATCAATACACGGTTACGTAACTGGGTAAATCCAAGATCGAGTGGTTCAAGTAAATGTGGGTACATGGCAGACATCACTTCTATTATTTTATCCTTGTGGTCTGACCACAGTATAGTTCAATTACCAAAAGTTCAAACAACCGTTTACATTTTTGTAACACCGATCATAATGCTGCACGTATTAATCGTTCAGAAGCCCTTAATTTGACTACACTTAATGAGAATATATATCGATTAACAATTCTTGGTGTAGTTTGAGCTTGGGAATTATCGTAGGATACTAAGCAGTTCATATTATTGAGATTAATGGTACTACGGCTTGTTAAAGCGACGTAATCTCACTGCGGAGACAGAATGAAAAAAATATTCAAATTTATAGGCATGTTCTTTAAAGGGATTTGGAAGCTCATTACGTTTGTACGTCTTGCGCTGGTTAACCTAGTCTTTTTACTCAGTATCGCCATCATCTACTTTGTGTACTTCCATTCAGATACGGCTCAACCGACGGTTCCTCAGGATTCGGCTTTAGTGCTTAATCTGTCTGGCCCTATTGTGGAACAAAGCCGCTATATCAATCCGATGGATTCGGTCACAGGTTCACTACTTGGCAAAGACCTTCCAAAAGAGAACATCCTGTTTGATATCGTTGAAACGATTCGCTACGCAAAAGACGATGACAAGGTTACTGGTATCGTTTTAGCTCTCAAAGAGCTGCCAGAAACCAACCTGACCAAGCTACGCTACATTGCTAAAGCATTGAATGAGTTCAAAGCAACAGGCAAACCGATTTATGCGGTGGGTGACTTTTACAACCAAAGCCAATACTACCTAGCCAGCTACGCAACTAAGGTCTTCCTATCACCAGATGGTGGGGTTCTTCTTAAAGGCTATAGCGCTTACTCGCTTTACTACAAAACGTTGTTAGAGAAACTAGACGTAAACACGCACGTGTTCCGTGTGGGCACTTATAAGTCAGCTATTGAGCCTTTCATTCGTGATGACATGTCAGACGCAGCGAAAGAGTCCGCTTCTCGTTGGTTAAGCCAACTATGGGGTGCGTACGTTGATGACGTCAGCAACAACCGTCAAATAGACGCTAAGACACTGAACCCAAGCATGGACACCTTCTTGAAAGAACTTGAGTCTGTGGACGGTGACATTGCAAAACTGGCCGAGAAACTTGGCTTAGTGGATGAGCTAGCGACACGCCAGCAAGTTCGACTAGAGCTTGCCGATGTTTTCGGCAGTGACGGCCAAGACAGCTACAACGCGTTTGGTTACTACGAATACCGTACAACCATGCTTCCAAACATGACTAGTGAATCACACGACGTTGCCGTGATTGTAGCGAGCGGCGCAATTATGGATGGCAAGCAACCACGTGGCACCGTTGGCGGCGATACCACAGCAGCCCTACTGCGCCAAGCACGTAACGACGATAAAGTGAAAGCGGTTGTACTTCGTGTCGATAGCCCAGGTGGCAGTGCCTTTGCTTCTGAAGTTATCCGTAATGAAATAGAAGCGATCAAGCAAGCGGGTAAACCGGTTGTTGTGTCGATGTCGAGCCTTGCTGCTTCGGGTGGTTACTGGATCTCGATGGGTGCGGATAAGATCCTAGCTCAGCCAACCACACTAACGGGTTCAATTGGTATCTTCAGTGTTATCACCACCTTCGAAAAAGGGTTGAACGATATTGGTGTTTACACTGATGGCGTTGGCACCTCACCTTTCTCAGGTCTTGGTATTACAACTGGACTTAGCGATGGCGCGAAAGACGCGTTCCAAATGGGCATTGAAAACGGATACCGCCGATTCATCAGCCTAGTTGGAGAAAATCGCGGTCTGGAAGTCGATGCTGTCGACAAGATTGCTCAAGGTCGAGTTTGGACAGGTCAAGATGCGATTCAGAAAGGCTTAGTCGATGAGATTGGTGATTTCGATGATGCGGTTGCAGCTGCGGCTTCACTTGCAGAGCTTGAAAGCTACAACATCTACTGGGTTGAAGAGCCACTTTCGGCCACTGAACAATTTATTCAAGAATTTATGAACCAAGTTCAGATGTCGATAGGCCTAGATATTCAATCGATGATACCAAGCAGTTTACAGCCTGTTACTCAGCAGTTAGCTCAAGATAGCCAGCTGTTAGGCAACTTTAACGACCCACAAGGCCGATACGCTTTCTGCTTAAATTGCCAAGTTCAATAAGTTGAGCCAATAACTCAATAACTAAGGGGGGCCTCTGTGTGAGGTGCCTCTTTTTATTGCATGATAATTCGCTATAATCGCCCCCCTGTTCCCTACATCACACTAAGTATTAATCGCCATGGAAAGAAAACACATCTATATCGCGTACACCGGCGGCACAATTGGCATGCAGAAGTCTATTGACCACGGCTATGTTCCTGTCGCAGGTTTCATGGATAAGCAGCTAGCTGGCATGCCTGAATTCCATCGCCCAGAGATGCCTGAGTACACCATTCACGAATACTCTCCATTAATGGACTCTTCAGATATGACGCCACTTGATTGGCAGACTATCGCTGATGACATTCGCGCGAACTACGATAAGTACGATGGTTTCGTTATCCTGCATGGCACAGACACTATGGCTTACACTGCCTCTGCACTGTCTTTCATGCTTGAAAACCTCGGCAAACCTGTGATTGTTACGGGCTCTCAAATCCCACTAGCAGAGCTTCGTTCAGACGGACAAGCAAACCTGCTGAATGCGCTACACATTGCAGCAAACTACCCAATCAACGAAGTGACACTGTTCTTCAACAACAAGTTGATGCGTGGTAATCGCAGCACAAAATCACACGCAGATGGCTTCAATGCGTTTACGTCTCCAAACCTGAATCCTTTGCTAGAAGCGGGTATCAATATCCAACTTAGCAATAATGTAAAAGTAAACGAACAACCTGAAGGTGCTTTCAAGGTTCATAACATTACTCCGCAACCTATCGGCGTAATCACAATGTACCCAGGCATCTCACACGAAGTTATCCGTAACACGCTATTACAACCTGTTAACGCGATGATTCTGCTTACTTTCGGTGTGGGTAACGCACCACAAAACCCAGAACTGCTTCAGCACCTGAAAGATGCCTCAGAGCGCGGTGTTATTGTGGTGAACCTAACTCAATGTTTGGCTGGTAAAGTCAACATGGGTGGTTACGCGACAGGTTGTGCACTAGCAGAAGCGGGCGTGGTGAGTGGTTACGATATGACACCAGAAGCGGCACTGGCGAAATTGCATTATCTATTAAGCCAAAACCTAGGCTACGAAGAAGTGAAGGCTCAGATGCAACAAGTATTGCGCGGTGAGATGAGCTTATAACCTGTTCAAGGATTCACGTTAAAGCCAGTTATTCTATGAAAGTAACGGCGGCTTAACGTGAACTAAATCGTTTTATTGCTTATAAATAAACGAGTTAAACTAAAAGGGGTGGCACATTGCCACCCCTTTGTTGTAATTTAAGCTTAATGATTCGGGTTAACCCTAACAATGTCTTCTTGATCTGACTTAAACTGTTTCTTTAGTTCAGACTTAGATTTAAAGCTAATCTCACCACCAGCTGCAATTGTCATATGTTGAGCTTCAGAGTTATGTTTAGATTGGTATAACATAACCGCTTGCATACACGAGTCGCGCTGTTCTTTTGAGAGCGCCGTACCTTCTGGCCATTTACCCGTTTCAACTGCGTAGGTTAAACGTTCGTAGACCTCGGGTGTCATTGCGCTAAGAAGTTGTTCTGCATCCATGGTAAAGCCTTAGTTTTAACAATTTTCACCAGAAAATAACCCGTAACAGAATTGAGTCAAGAACCTGACCAATAATAAGTGCATCTGATCACAAGTGAAGGAATATGAAAATTATGAAATGGTTGGCGATTAGCCTATTGCCTTTCACTCTGGTTGGGTGTCTTGAAGGGAACAAAAATACCGATCAACTGTGCCAAAGCAATCCGGGTCTTCAGTGTGAACAATTGAACATGAACGATGGGCAATGTCGTGTCGCACGTACCGACCTCATCTGGCATCGATTTGAAGTTCAGAAGCAACCCACCGAAATCAACAAAATTAAAGAATTCGAATTAGTCACTGCCTACAAAAAGTGCCTAGAGCTCGCGGCACAGATCGAAACGATCGATCAATCTAAGCTGCAAGAGCGTCGCTTTACGGCATTAATGCACAGTATTGAAGAGTCAGAACGAATCGTTAGTGAGCTATCGAAATCTGATACACCGGAAACGCTTTACTTCTTGTGGTCGCAAACTGGGGACACCAATGCCAGACGCAGTTTCCTACAACTAGAAGGCTCTGAAGCGTTAAACACAGCTGAGATGCAATATGCCTTGGCAACCTTCTATACCACCCGCAATCATATAAAGACACTTAAGCTACTCAATAATGCGCTAACGCTTTCTAATGGCTCGGTAGCCAACACTGAAATCTTCAAGTCGATGGCCAGTATCAACCACAGCCTGGGACATATGGAAAAAGCGTACGTTTGGGCAATGGTTGCCAAAGACTTTGACGTGCCGATTGCTTCTGAAGCCGAGCTCACGGTGTTGTACCATTTCGACAAGGCAACCTATAAGAAGCTAAATAAAGACGTAGATAACATCGTCGAAGCGATTGAGGATGGAATTTACAGCCCTTCAATCGTCCCGAGTTACTGATCGCTTCATTTATAGTGTTCTTACTTAAGCTTGTTATTCACCTGCTTTCAAATAAAAACAGCTACCTTTTTAGTAGCTGTTTTTATTTGTACTAGAGTTAAATCTGAAACCTTGGGCGTTTCAGCCTTCCTAAATCGACAAATGCGACCTGTAAGGATTAGACAATAGTTACAAGTTATTTCGTACTTTCGTCATTTTTGTTGAAAATTAACGACACTGAATTAACACAGAACCGTTCACCTGTGGTCTTCGGGCCATCTGGAAAAACGTGACCTAAATGGCTATCACAGGCGGTACAACGGATCTCTACACGCTTCATTCCGTGACTTAGATCTTCTATATAGCGTACTGCTTCATCATTCACTGGGGCATCAAAGCTTGGCCAACCACACCCAGAGTCATATTTGTTATCCGACAGAAACAAAGGGCTTTCACAGCATGTGCAGCTATAGACGCCAGTCTTATGGTTGTGCAGTAACTTGCCGCTATATGGGGCTTCAGTACCACGCTCACGACACACTGAAAATTCGTCGTCCGTTAGGCGCTCACGCCAGTATTCATCAGGCTTTATCATATTTCCTCCCTTTTGAATCACGTTAATATCTCTCCACATTCTCAGTTATTATATTTACTTTTTTCTATAAAGGCTTGCATATGAGTCGTTTTGTAGCACATACTTTCTCACCAGGAAACATTGTACATATACACTCATAAGTGAATCATCATTTAGGGGTATTTTACCCAACTGGAAGGGTACAGAGCCACTTGCAATGGTCAATTTTCAAGCACTTACACCCAATTGTTAAGAAAAGCGTCGCTTTTTTTTGACATTAAACAAGTTAAGTCGGATTATCTATTGCAGATGTATACTGGATTCTGTAATTTTACTACCAGTTATCTTTAATCAGAAATTAAGTTGTGGAGCAACTACAATGACTATCAAAGTAGGTATTAACGGTTTTGGCCGTATCGGCCGTTTCGTATTCCGCGCAGCTCAAGAGCGTGCAGACATCGAAGTAGTAGGTATTAACGATCTAATCGACGTAGAGTACATGGCATACATGCTTAAGTACGACTCAACTCACGGCCGTTTCAACGGTACTGTTGAAGTTGAAGGCGGTAACCTAATCGTTAACGGTAAAACTGTACGTGTTACAGCTGAGCGTAACCCAGAAGACCTTAAGTGGGATGCTATCGACGTAGACGTAGTTGCTGAAGCAACTGGTCTTTTCCTAACTGACGAGACTGCACGTAAGCACATCACTGCTGGCGCTAAGAAAGTAGTTCTTACTGGTCCTTCTAAAGATGCAACTCCAATGTTCGTAATGGGCGTTAACCAAGCATCTTACGCTGGTCAAGACATCGTTTCTAACGCTTCTTGTACTACTAACTGTCTTGCACCTATCGCTAAAGTACTTAACGATAAGTGGGGCATTGAGTCTGGTCTTATGACTACAGTTCACGCTACTACAGCAACTCAAAAAACTGTAGATGGCCCTTCTGCTAAAGACTGGCGCGGTGGCCGTGGTGCTTCTCAAAACATCATCCCATCTTCAACTGGTGCTGCTAAAGCTGTAGGCGTTGTTCTTCCAGAACTAAACGGCCTTCTAACTGGTATGGCTTTCCGTGTACCAACTGCTAACGTATCTGTAGTTGACCTAACAGTTAACCTAAAAGAAGCTGCATCTTACGAAGAAATTTGTGCTGCAATGAAAGAAGCTTCTGAAGGCGAAATGGCTGGCGTTCTTGGTTACACTGAAGACCAAGTAGTATCACAAGATTTCATCGGTGAAGTTCAAACTTCAGTATTCGATGCTAAAGCTGGTGTTGCTCTAACTGACAAATTCGTTAAAGTTGTATCTTGGTACGACAACGAAATCGGTTACTCAAACAAAGTTCTAGACCTAATCGCTCACATCTCTAAGTAATTTCTTTTTAGAAATCGCTTTAGATAAGCATTAGCGAAGACTGTTTTGAGCAGACTTTGAAAAAGGCGACCTTAGTGTCGCCTTTTTAATACCTGCTATCTTTTAAACCGCGTCTGTCTAAGCTCATCAAGATAGCCCAAACGCAAAATTCAATTCTAATACTGACTCTGTTTATCACTCATGAAAACACAAGCATCACTCTAGTCAGCATTTGAATTCAATTTCCTTAGAAGGATCATGTAATGGATTTATCTACTCTACCTGCACTAGCGGTACTTTCTGACAACGTCACTATCGTTGAACACGAAGGTGTAAAACTGGTTTGCGTTATCCACGATAAAGCAAACGCAGCGATTTCACTGTTTGGCGGCCATGTGGTGTCATTCCAACCGCAAGGTCAAGAAGACCTAATTTGGATGAGCCAACAAGCTAAGTTCGATGGTAAAACGGCGCTGCGTGGTGGTATTCCAGTATGTTGGCCTTGGTTTGGTCGCATTGCAGCACCAGCACATGGTTTTGCCCGTTCAAGTGAATGGCAATTGGTTGAACACCGTGAAAGCGAAGCTGGCGTGATTGTTAGTTTAGGTCTAAAGCCAAGCGAAGAGACGCTAGCAGTATGGCCTCATCAGTTTGATGCACGTTTGAATGTTGAGATCGGCGAACAACTAAAAGTAACGCTGGACGTGAAGAACACGGATTCTCAGCCATGGACTTTCTCTGGCGCGCTGCACACTTACCTAAACGTTGGCGATATCCACAACACAACCACCACTGGTATGGGTGCTGAGTACATTGATAGCCTGCAAGGTGGCAAGATCTGCCAAGGTGGATCTGAACTGGTACTGACCGACACTATTGATCGCGTTTACACTCAGCCAGAATCACAAATCTGTGTTGCTGACAAAAAATTTGATCGCACACTGACCGTTGAAAACCACGGTCATAACTCTGCAGTACTTTGGAACCCTTGGGCTGAAGGGGCTGCGGGTATGGGTGACATGCAAGACGACGGTTACCTAACCATGTTGTGTGTTGAATCAACACTGCACGCACCAAGCCTAGAAGCCGGTAAAACACTCCGGCCGGGTGAAAACCACCAACTGATCACTGTGATTAGTGCCCAATAACCGTATAAATACAGTTATAAAAAACGATTTTTGAGCGGCTTTATGTCGCTCTTTTACTTTTTGGTTTTAGCTCGTTACACTTGCGCTGTCTATTCTCCTTTAGAGGTCTCCATGACTTACCAATGCCCTTTGTGTCACCAACCTTTATCTCAAAACGATCGTACGTTTAAGTGTGAAAAGAACCATCAGTTCGACCTAGCGAAAGAAGGCTATGTCAATTTGATGCCTGCGCACCACAAACGCTCAAAAGATCCAGGTGACAACAAAGAGATGATGCAGGCACGTCGTCGCTTCCTTGAAGGTAACCACTATGACCCAATGCGCCAAGCGGTGGTGACGTTGTGTTCTCGCTACCTACCAGAAGAGGCGCCTAGCCTATTGGATATTGGTTGTGGCGAAGGGTATTACACCAACGAAATTGCTGTGAATCTTCAAGAAAAGAATGGTGCTACTTTTGGCCTAGACATTTCTAAGATTGCTATCAAATACGCCGCTAAGCGCTACCCTGCTGTCGACTTCTCAGTTGCATCAAGCCATCGTCTTCCCTTTGCGGAAAATAGCTTAGACGGCATTCTACGCATTTACGCACCTTGCAAGGCTGAAGAGTTACAACGCACCATCAAAGATAATGGTGTGGTGATCACCGTAACACCCGCTAGCCGACACCTTTATCAGCTGCGTGATGCGATTTATGATGGCGTTCGTTTGCACGATGAAGATCCAGAGATGATCGAAGGTTTTATGCTTGAGCATCAAGAGCAACTAAACTATATGATGGAACTATCGGGGTCAGATGCATTCGACCTGCTACAGATGACGCCGTTTGCTTGGAAGGCGAGTGAAGAGTTTAAACAACAACTCACCGAAGCCGAGCAATTCAACTGTGAAGCTGACTTTATGCTGCGGGTGTATCGCAAACAAAATTAATTGATATTGATTATCGTTTGCATTGAATTCTTATCTTGCCTCCTTTAGTATGCGTGTTCTTCAAGGAGGCATTTCATGCAACGTATTATTCTTATCGGATTAGCGACTCTTCTCACGGCTTGTGCTAGTCAACCTGCAAAAGACACTTCTCAAAAAGTGACTCAAAAGGAATCTGTTTCCACATTCTATGACTACCAGTTCGCTTCTCCACAAGGCGAAACGCTTCCTCTCGATGCATTACCTAAACAGCTAATTGACGCTGATGTAATTCTTATTGGCGAATGGCACACGCATTCTGCTATTCACCGCTTCCAAACCGATTTTTTAAAAGCGCGCTTTAACGCGACGTCAAACATTGCGCTTTCAATGGAACAGTTCACTCGAGAGCACCAAGCCACACTTGACCAATACTTAAACGGCGAAATCGGCGAACAAATTCTCATGTCTCAAGCGGCAGCTTGGCCGAACTATGAAAGTGATTACCGCGCATTAGTTGAGTTCGCAAAAACCAACGACGTCGATGTTATTGCAGCAAACGCACCAAAACCATTTGTTCAGTGTATTGGCCGTAAAGGATTACCTTACCTAGACCAATTATCGACCGAGCAACGCCAATGGATTGCCGCCGAAGTGGATACTGGCGATAGCCCTTACAAAGAAAAGTTCATGGCTTCTATGCACCACGGTACGCCAGAGCAAACAGAAAAGCAGTTTGCCGCTCAGGTTACCTGGGACGAAACCATGGCTGAGTCGATTGTGGATTACCTAGCATCAAACCCTGATAAACAAGTGATTCACGTGGCTGGCAAGTTCCACACCGAGGGTGGTTTAGGGACGGCGGCATCAATTCTACGTCGTAACCCTGATTTGAGAATCGCCATCATCAGCCCAGTTGAAGAGGTTTCATCAGATAGCAATGACTACCAGCTAAAAGTACTTTCGCCGCCGGCTCGCTTTGTTAAGAAAGAGAACCGAATGAAGGCATACAAGCACCTGTCAAAACGCAGCGCTAGCCTAGAGTGTGAGTAAGGTCTGTTGTTCCACTCTTCTAAGCTAAAGAGTCGATGGGCTAATCCTAGATAATTAGCCCATCGTCAAAACTTGATCACGTTCCCGTCATTCATCCTAACTCTATCTAAATCAAACATTCTTATCGGCACAAGACTTGCTTAGTAAATAGACGATTTAACCAAGCAGACGAAAATGTAATGTGCGAATAAAAAAACATCACTATCGATGATTAATTGCACAAGTTTTTCACACCTCTGCCGATACTATATTTAAGGATAGGTAAGGAGAGCTATATGACGCCAGTAGGAACGAGTAATACTCAGCTGTATTCGCCTTCGCAGATGAACGCTAAGAGTTCAGCTAACGAAGCTGAAAAGCCTACACCGCTTAAGGTTGAGCAAAATACGGTTAAGCTTTCTGATGAAGGCAAAGCACTCTTATCTGCCCTAAAAGAAATTGATAAAGAAGCGAAGAAAGTCGAAGCAGAAAACGCGACAGTTACCGATAAAGTTGAGTCATTCGCTCATGGTGCCTTGGGTATGGATCACCCAGATAAGATTGAAGAAGAAGATGATGGTTCTTATTCAGCGGGGCAATACTTATCCGCAGCGGCAACCGTGGGTGGCATTCTACTTGCCTTAATCTAACTTTCCCCTCAGTTACTGTACCTTCCTCTCTGCATTAAAGAGATTTGTCGTCACGACAACAGACCAGATTTGGTCTAAAAAACGAGTTCATTCCATAATTCCGCTCTCATTTTAATGGAATAATACTCGTGAAAAACACTTTTGAGCTTATTGATAAGCCTACCTTCTTTGGTGCGATTGCACTCCTACTCACGATAGTTTTCCCGCTCATTTTGTTCCCAGCTCAGGGCGCAGACTGGATTGCGGTTGCGAAAACATTCATGACGGATCAACTAGGATTTCTATATCTTGCGCTAGGCCTCGCTGCCTGTGCATTTATGGTGTACGTAGTATTCAGTGATATGGGACAAATTAAACTGGGCGAAGCTGATGAAGAGCCTGAGTTTAAAACTGCATCATGGGCTGCCATGCTATTTTGTGGCGGTATCGGTGCAAGTATCTTGTATTGGGGCTGTATTGAGTGGGCTTACTACTACCAATCACCGCCTTTCCAACTAGAACCTGGCAGTGAAGAAGCTGTACGCTGGGCTGCGACCTACGGCCTATTCCACTGGGGACCAATCGCATGGTCTATCTACCTAATCCCGGCAATTCCTATCGCTTACTTCTTCTACGTACGTAAACAACCTGTTCTAAAGATTTCAAGCGCATTAATGCCTGTTCTTGGTGAACACCGTAGTAAAGGCGTACCAGGAAAGATCGTTGATATCCTATTCATTTTCGGTCTATTAGGCGGCGCTGCAACAACATTAGGTTTAGCCGCTCCTCTGATCACTGAAGGTCTAAATCACCTATTTGGTCTACCTAAAAATAACCTAACGCAAGTGATGGTGCTTTTAGTGTGTACTGCGATTTTTGCTTACTCATCTTATGCTGGATTGGAAAAAGGCATCAAGATCCTAAGTAACATCAACTTCTGGGGTGCGATGGGTCTACTGGCTTTCGTTCTGATCGCGGGTCCAACAATCTTCATGTTAGAAACAGGCTTAGACTCAATTGGTCGTCTACTGTCTAACTTCTTCGTGATGGCAACGTGGGCTGAACCATTTGGTGGTTACGGTACATTCGAAAACACTCACTTCCCACAAGACTGGACGATTTTCTACTGGGCATGGTGGCTAGTATTTGCACCGAGTATGGGTCTGTTTGTTGCGCGTATCTCTCGCGGCAGAACCATCAAACAAATGGTGTCAGGGTCGATCTTCTTTGGTTCTCTAGGTTGTTTCCTGTTCTTCATGATCTTAGGTAACTACGGCCTATCACTGCAGCTTTCTGGTGAGCTAGATGTCGTTGCCATTTTGAATGCGGAAGGCGCAACCAAAGCTATCTTCTCGATGCTTGCACAATTGCCAATGAACACGCTGGTTATCGCTGTATTTACAATGCTGTGTATCATTTTCACGGCAACAACATTTGACTCTATCTCATACATCCTAGCGTCTGTTGTACAAAACAACGTGACCGAAGAGCCAATGCGCTGGAACCGTATGTTCTGGGCATTTACTCTGTCGTTCTTACCAACGATTCTAATGTTCTTAGGCGGTCTAAGTACGCTACAAACGGCGGCGATTGTTGGTGGCTTACCACTGCTTGCTATCTCTGTGATGCTGATGATTTCAGCGGTTCGTGCGACTAACCTCGACCTACGCCATCAAGATGCGTATATCGAGCCAACGATCAACATCGAAGAACTGCCAGACATGGACCCTTGGTCTGCTGAAGGTATGGCGTTGGCTCAGTTTGAGAAAGAAAGAGATGCAGCACAAGAAGCCGCAGAACTTGAGCGTGTTGCTTACACAGAACTTGCCGCAGTGAAGAAAGAAATTCGCGCTTATGTGTTAGAACAAGGTTCACAAATGGAAACTCACGAGTTACCAGAGAACCTACAACAAGCACTTGAGCAGGCCGAGAGTAATCTTAGTGCCGCACAAGCGAAAAAGATCGAGTTATCTGAGCAAGCTCAGAATGCTCGTATCACGTTCAATCAGGTGGTTGCAGACTTACCGCTTGCTTGACATTAGCCATGACACAGTCCATTGATTTGGACCCTCCTAAATACGACAAAGGCTCACAGAAATGTGAGCCTTTTTTTATTCGGGTGATTGACTAGTCTTCGTTAACTAGCGGTTCGGGTGGTTCAAGATGTGATCTTCCCAATCGACAACATCGATTTCGTATACCACTTTGTTACGAACGCTTTCACCTGCTGCATGCATCTCTGTTTTTGATCCGGTGATCAATGGGTGCCACTCAGGGATCGGCTTAGATTCTGATAGAAGACGGTAAGCACAAGTGTCTGGTAGCCAGTGAAACTCATCGATCTTGTCACGAGTCAGCTTCAAACACTCTTCACCTGAAGTGAAGCGGTTCGGGTAATCTTTACACGAACATGTTTTGTCGTTTAACCAGCTACACGCCACATTGGTGTAGTAAACTTCATCGCTATCTTCATCCATTAGTTTATGTAGGCAGCACTTACCACAACCGTCGCAAAGTGATTCCCACTCATTCTCGGTCATCTGTTCTAGTGTCTTTTCTTGCCAAAATGGATTCGTCATAGGATTACTTCTTACTCTTTTACTGGGGTGCGTGTTATACCGCTAGCCCATAAAAAGTTCAAGGATAATAATTGTTCATTCTTTGATTCAATCAACAGCTGTCACTCTCATCATTTTTTGCTACTATCGCGCACCCTGTTATTTAGTGAGTTTAATTTGATGGAATGTCGCCTAGGTTGTGGAGCATGCTGTATCGCTCCAAGTATTACATCTGCTATTCCTGGAATGCCTAATGGTAAGCCTGCTGGGGTACGCTGCATCCAATTAAATGAGCAAGATCTCTGCAAATTATTTGGTCAACCTTCACGCCCGAAGGTATGTCACCAATTCAAAGCTTGCCCTGTCATTTGTGGTAAAACCGACCAAGAAGCCCTTGATAACCTGATCGAGTTAGAAGCTATTACCTAAGCGTATTAGCCCTTTTCTATATCCCAGCAATTTCTTTTCCTACTCATACTTTGCTTTAGGTTATAGGTGCTTATGAGGCCTCAATAGTCTTTCAAACAATACTGACTACCTCGCTATGAGTAATAACCGTTTCAGGAAACTCTCGGCGAAATAAAGCCATCGATAAGACATCACAGATCAATGAGGCCTTTATTCTCGTACCCATAAACCAACCAATAACTTGCCTTGAATAAAGGTCAATAATGGCAACTAATTATAGCCAATATTTGTTTGTAGCTACGTCGGTGATATCTCCTGCCCATTTTTAAATTAGCAGTCGTTGCACTGAAGACCTGAGCGAGCAAGGCCGTAACTACGGGTATTCAGTTCAGGTCAAGAAGTGGACAATATCTTATAAACTTGAAGTACTATGTGTATATCATCAGGTAGCGTTTTTATTTACTTTGTTGTCAGCCAATATATTGGATAATATGGCAATAATACATTATGGAAGGAAAATGTGATGAGTAAAAAAATGACCATGGCGGAGATTTCAAGACAGCTTGGAATTTCAACAATGACCGTGTCACGTTACTTTAATGACGGTTATGTCTCGGCTGAAAATCGCCTTAAAATTGATGCTATCGTCAAAGAAAATCATTATACCCCTAATATATTTGCTCGTTCCATTCGTAGCCAATCTAATATTATTGGTTTCGTTGCTCCTCGCATTGAGTCATATACAACCAGTTTAGTAATCAAAGGGGCACTGGCGGCTGCCAATGAATCACAAGTACGAATGCTTTTTCATGCCTCAGGGTTTAACCATGAGTCAGAATGCCAAGCTGTGAGAGAGTTTAATGGCTTAAATGCATTGGGCACTATTATTATTGCTTCAAAGCACAGTGTCGAAGAGACGTTTTATCAAACCTTAGACAATGTGTTATTTATTGGTAAAAACACCCCCCACCATTGCTGTTTATATTACCCCGACCATGCTGCAATTAAAGCACTCGTTTCCCAAACCATCACTCAGTTAAAACAACAGCAGGCACCGCTGGCAGCCGTACATTATATTTATGATGAGCGTATGCTTTCTAGCCGTACTAAGTTGATGCAAGCCACCATTACTGACACCGTCCCTGAGTTGAATTTTTCACTACAAGCTCTAGCCAACTCGGAGGACAAAGCCGGCTACCAAGCAATTCAATTACAGCCTAATCATGTCTACTTTTGTGCCACCGATAATATTGCTATTCGTTTATATCGTCGCGCCAAAGAACAGCAACTCAAGATTGGTCATAACTTATGGATTGTAGGCATGGGTGACTATGACTACAGCGATTTGTTAGTCCCAAGCCTGACTACTGTCGCTTTTAACTACTATCAAGTGGGCTACCAAGCTGTCAAAAAATTGCTCAAGCGCGATTTCAGTTCCGTTGAAGGCACATTCGACATAAGAATGAGAGAAAGTTCACAGTTTCTCTGAAATTGTATTGAGTCCAAATAGGTTCCATTTAACACTATGTGTTAACGATAACACACATAGTATAACCGATGACACTCGCTAATAATCTACACTCAAAACCACTCGCGTGGTGGAAGAAAGCAACTGCCTACCAAATTTATCCCCGTAGTTTTTATGATACAAACCAGGACGGTATTGGTGACATCAATGGGATCATTGCTAAGCTAGATTATCTTGCTGATTTGGGCATTGATTTAATATGGATCTGCCCATTCTACGCATCACCGAATGATGATAACGGTTACGATATCAGTGACTATCAAGCGATTCATCCTGACTTTGGAACCCTTGAGGATGTGGATAAATTAATCACTGCTGCTCATGAACGTGGCATTCGCATTATTATGGATTTAGTGATAAACCACACTAGCGATGAGCATCCATGGTTCATCGAATCGCGAGATAACAAAGATAGCCCTAAGCGTGATTGGTATATTTGGCGTGATGGTTGTGAGCCTACAGCTGAAAAGCCGACTTGCGAACCAAATAACTGGGAAAGTATTTTTCATGGTAGTGCATGGGAATATGATGACAAAACTGCACAATATTATTTGCACCTATTTTCTAAAAAACAGCCAGATCTTAATTGGGAAAACCCTGAAGTTAAACAAGCACTATTTAAAATGATTCATTGGTGGTTGGAACGAGGTATTGATGGTTTCCGTGTCGATGCAATTAGCCATATTCAAAAACAAGCTGGTTTACCCTCTTTACCCAATCCAAAGGGTGAAAACTATGTCTCTTCATTCGATTATCATATGAATGTGGCAGGGATTGAAAAACATCTGTATGAGTTAAAAGAGCAGGCGTTTTCGCCTTTTGATATCGTGACCGTTGGTGAGGCCAATGGGGTGACGGCCGACAACGCATTGCCTTGGGTTGCTGAAGCGACCGAGCACGATCAAGGTGGTGTTTTTAACATGATTTTTCAGTTTGAACACATGAAGCTATGGTCGGAAGAACAAAGCAACGAGAATTTCGATCTCGTGGCATTCAAACGCATTTTATCGCGTTGGCAAGATGCCTTAGAAGGTAAAGGCTGGAATGCGCTTTATTTAGAAAACCACGATCAAGCTCGTAGTATTGATACTTTTGCCGATCCTAACTCTAGGTATGCCAGTGCTACCGCGTTAGCGAGTTGTTATTTCTTGATGAAAGGAACTCCATTTATTTATCAGGGCCAAGAGATTGGTATGGTAAATCATCAGTTTACTTCTCTTGACGAATTTAACGATGTGTCTGCGAGAAATTTAATTCAAAAGCTATCGCAACAAGGTCAGAGCGATGCCGATATCTTAGCCTTGTTAAATCAAGTATCCCGCGACCACAGTCGCTTGCCAATGCAATGGAATGACCAGGATTTTGCCGGTTTTTCTGAGGTGCAACCTTGGTTCTCGGTGAATCAACAGTATGCAGATATCAATGTTGAGCAACAACAGCAAGATCCAAATTCGATCTTAGGTTTCTATAAGCAGTTGATTGCTTTGCGTAAGTCACATGAAAGCTTAGTGGTTGGCCGTTATCAATTACTGCTAGCTAACGATCCTAATATCTATGTTTATCAACGTGTTGCTCAAGATATGACATGGACCATTATTACCAATTTAAGTCCACAAGAGAGCGTTGTTGATATCGACTGCACCCAATTAGGCGAGTTAATGCTTGATAATCAGAATATTAACAATGAACACGTTCGCTCAGATTTTATAACAACGCAAATAGCCCCCGCTTATGCCGCGTATATATTTGCAAGAAAGCACTAAATTATATTTATGGCTAGGCGCTGATAACGTTAGCCTGTATTTAAATCAAGGAACTATTTATGAGTAAGTTACTATCGTTTGATTTTTGGCAACGATTTGGGAAGTCCCTTATCGTTGTTATCGCGGTGATGCCTGCCGCTGGTATCATGATATCACTAGGTAAAGTGGTCGCAATGTATGCGGGTGGGTTTGGTGCCATTGAAACACTAGGCGCTATAATGGAAAACATAGGTTGGGGGATCATTGTTAACCTTCACCTATTATTTGCGGTCGCGATTGGTGGCTCGTGGGCAAAAGAGCGTGCAGGTGGCGCATTTGCCGCGCTAATTGCCTTCATCTTAATCAACCGTATCACTGGGGTTATATTGGGCGTGGATAACGCTATGCTCAGTGACCCAGAAGCGGTTGTGATGAGCCTATTTGGTTCTGAGTTACCTGTCTCTCAATTCTTCACGAATATTTTGGGTGCTCCTGCCCTAAATATGGGTGTGTTTATCGGTATTATGTCTGGCTATTTAGGTGCCAACTTATTTAACCGCTATCATGACTTCGCTCGCTTACCTCAGGCATTAGCATTTTTCAACGGTAAGCGTTTTGTACCTTTTGTTGTTATTTTCTATTCGCTGATTATTGCGTTTGGTTTATCTGTAATATGGCCTTTAATTCAAGGTACGCTTAATGATTTTGGTCAATGGATTGCTACCTCTAAAGACACTGCGCCGATCACTGCTCCTTTCTTGTATGGTACGTTAGAGCGTTTATTACTGCCATTTGGTTTACACCACACTTTAACTATTCCAATGAATTACACCGAGTTGGGTGGTACTTATGAGCTTTTGACTGGGATGAATGCGGGCTCAAGTGTTTATGGTCAAGATCCATTATGGCTTGCTTGGGTCAGCGATTTAAATAATCTTAAATTAAGCGATCCGACAACTTACCAACACCTGTTAGATACGGTGCACCCAGCACGCTTTAAAGCAGGCCAAGTTATTATCGCAGCCTCTTCATTGATTGGTATTGGACTTGCGATGTATCACTGTGTTGATAGTGATAAGCGCGCACAATATAAGCCAATGTTCTTATCTGCCTGTCTTGCTGTGTTATTAACCGGTGTGACTGAGCCTATTGAATTCATGTTTATGTTTATCGCTCCCGTTTTGTATGTTGCACATGCTGTGTTAACAGGAGTTGCATTTGCGTTGGTCGATGTGATGGACCTACGTGTACATGCCTTTGGTTTGATTGAGTTACTCACTCGTATACCTATGATGGTTTCAGCGGGCATCGGTGGTGATCTGGTTCGCTTTGCATTAGTTTCTATTGTTTTCTTTGTGGTTAACTATGGATTGTTCCGCTTCCTAATCGTGAAATTGAAGTTACCAACACCGGGTCGTATGGGTAACTACCTGGATGAAAGCTCAGAATCGATGTCAGAAGATGAGAAGATGAACATTATTATTCAGAATTTAGGTGGCCGTGCCAATATTGCTGAGATTGATGCTTGTATGACTCGCTTGCGTATTACAGTTAATGATCCAAAGTTGGTTGCTGAATATGCGTCATGGAAGCCGACAGGGGCTCTTGGTGCTGTGATTAAAGAACAGGGTGTACAAGTTATTTATGGCCCTGGGGTGGATGTTATTAAATCTAAGTTAATAGAGAAATATTCAGCACAACCTGCGTAATTCTTTTTAGATCAAATAACCTCGAGAAACGCAGCCGTGCGCTGCGTTTTATCTCACTAGAATAAATAAGTGAATAATAATGAAGTTAATGACACTAAATACCCACAGTTGGCAAGAAGAAAAACAGCTAGAAAAGTTAGATGTGGTCGCGCAAGCCATTATCGAGCAAGGGTGCGATGTGGTTGCATTACAGGAAGTGAATCAACATCAAGATAGCCCGGCCGTTGATGCCAATATATTAACCAATCACACTGTGTTGGCGAATAACTATGGTTATTTATTACAGAAAAAACTCATGGAATACGGTCATCACTACCAACTTACGTGGGATTTCGTTCATCAAAGTTATGAAGTATATCAAGAGGGGCTCTCATTTTTAACGCGACTACCGATTGTCGAACATGAGGTCATTGATTTAAGTGATAACTATGATGTGAGCTTTTGGAAACATCGGCGAGCAGTGCGTATTAAAGTGACCTCTCAACAGGGTGATTTTAATCTTTATAATTGTCATTGTGGCTGGTGGAATGACTCAGAGAACTCATTTGAGGATCAGTTCGACCGAATCAAGGCAACTTTACCAACAGAGTTGAGCTTTCTATTAGGCGATTTCAACAACCCAAGCCATATACGTAATGAAGGCTATGATTACGTATTACAACGCGGTTTGATGGATTGTTATGAAGTTGCTGAAATCAAAGATGATGGAACCACTGTCATTAAAAACATTGATGGTTGGGAGCAAAATAGCCAAGCGTTACGCATTGATTTAGTACTTAGTAATCAGCCTGTAGTGGTAAAGCAGCATAAGGTGATTTTTAATCACGATTTTTATCCGGTTGTATCAGATCACTTTGGGGTGTTGGTAGAAGTAGAACTTACTTAATTTTTATCAACTCATCGTAGTTTAAATAAAAAGAATACTGACACAAATACGGCTAATTATCAGGTCACTCTTACTTGCTAAAATAGCGATAGAATACGACTGACCTTAACGATCTTTAGTGCGAGTTCGAAGTGATTACATAAGATTCTCTGTTCTTTCTTTCAACTATATACACAAGATTTCACACTTCTGCGAAATCTAAACTATCTTATTGATACTGGTAAAGATTAATAAGGATAGTTATGAATAAGTATATCGCAGAAATGTTCGGTACGTTTTGGTTGGTGTTAGGCGGTTGTGGTAGTGCCGTCTTAGCCGCGGCTTTCCCTGATGTGGGAATTGGTCTACTCGGAGTTTCCCTTGCCTTTGGTTTAACCGTACTCACTATGGCTTTCGCTATTGGTCATATATCCGGTTGCCACCTCAACCCTGCTGTCACCATCGGTCTATGGAGTGGTGGTCGCTTTGATGGCAAGGATGTTGCGCCTTATATTATTGCCCAAGTGATTGGCGGTATTATCGCGGGCGGCGTGCTATTTGTGATTGCTTCAGGCCAAGCTGGCTTTGATGCAGCTGCCTCTGGCTTTGCTTCCAATGGTTATGGTGAACACTCACCGGGCGGTTACTCGCTCACTGCGGCTCTCGTTTGTGAAGTAGTCATGACCATGGTTTTCCTATTCGTGATTATGGGCGCGACTGATTCGAAAGCACCGGCTGGATTTGCACCTATCGCGATTGGTCTCTGTTTGACCTTGATTCACCTTATCAGTATTCCTGTAACCAACACCTCTGTGAACCCTGCTCGAAGTACCGGCGTGGCTGTATTTGTCGGTGATTGGGCCGTTTCGCAATTGTGGCTATTCTGGGTTGCACCGATTATTGGTGCCGTGATTGGCGCGATGATATACAAAGCGGTAAGAGGTTCAGATTAAGCGCTGAAAAACGTCTAAAGCAATAAAAGAAAAAGCCGCTTAGTGATGCTTCACCAAGCGGCTTTTTTAGATCTTATGACGACCGAGTAAGGAGTGCGAAAGCGTGGTGCCATCCACCAGCTCTAGCTCACCACCAACGGGAACACCATGAGCGATACGGCTAGCGTTCACTTCATGGGCATTACATAGCTCAGCAATGTAGTGCGCTGTCGCTTCCCCTTCAACTGTTGGGTTAGTCGCTAGGATTACTTCAGAGATATCACCACGACGCAGGCGGTAGTCCAAAACATCGAGACCGATGTCACTTGGACCAATACCATCAAGTGGTGAAAGGTGGCCCATCAATACAAAGTAACGGCCTGAATATTGTCCTGTCGCTTCTATTGCTGCAATGTCTGCTGGGCTCTCTACTACACAGATTTGACCATTTTCCTGACGTTTAGGATTGGTACAAATGTGGCAAGTATCTTCTTCAGTAAAAGTACGGCACTCATTACAGTGACCAATTTCGGTCATTGCTTGGCTAAGAGCTTCAGCCAACTGTAGGCCGCCTTTTCTATCGCGCTGTAACAAATGAAAGGCCATACGCTGCGCCGACTTGGGACCAACCCCAGGTAGACAACGTAAGGCCTCCATCAAATGCTCCAGCATATGACTGGTACGCATATTTAACCGTTCTAATTTTCAAGTAACGATTTACTCAAGATAAACCGCAGCCTGAATAAACCTTTAGAAATAGTTTCTTAGAAAGGCATCTTCATACCTGGTGGAAGTTGCATTCCGCCAGTTACGCTAGCCATTTTCTCTTTTTGAGTTTCTTCAACGCGACGAGCCGCATCGTTGAAAGCAGCAGCGATAAGATCTTCAAGCATCTCTTTATCGTCTTCCATTAGGCTTTCATCGATATCAACACGGCGAACGCTGTGGCTACCAGTGATCGTTACTTTTACAAGGCCAGCACCTGACTCACCTGTAACTTCCATATTTGCGATTTCTTCTTGAAGCTTTTGCATGCGCTCTTGCATTTGCTGGGCTTGCTTCATCATGTTGCCCATACCGCCTTTACCAAACATGTTAATACTCTCTGGTCTAATTGGTTTATTAAAAATTAATTAAGCTATACGAGCTTAAATGGGGGTTAAAACAGTGTGATTCAACCCCTCGATGTTCAGTTCTCAGATTTGCTTATCTGGGATGATATGCCGGTCACTAAACAAGAAAACGTTCTAGATAGGACGAACGCTGTCTCTGTCGAGTTCAGCGGCAAAACGTCTTTCAATGAACTGTACGTTGGCATCGTTTTCTAAAGCGGTAAACGCGTCTTTCAACTTACCTTGATACAGTCGTTCTCGTAATTCTAGCGGCGTTTCTCCACCATCACCGATTTCAACACTCAAATGACACTCTTCTCCAAGCACAGTATTGAGAGACTGCAATAGCTCACTCTGCGCACGGTCGGTATTCAAATGAGCTTGGCTCGCTCTTAACGTTAAAGTGATTGATGTGTCGTTTTTAGCAAACACTGAGTTCAATGCTAACTGTTCAACAAGCTTGGCTGTCTCTAGCTTTTGAATCGTGGCTGACCATTCATCTTGAGCAATCGACTCTTGAAGCAATTTATCGACCATTTCTGGTGTCTTAATATGCTCCAACGCACGCTTGATCTGAGTAGGTGTAAGCTCTTTGCTCACCTCTTTCACTACAGGTTTAGACGGTTTCCAGCGATAAGGTTCATTATCGTTGGTCACATTTTCTGTCGAAGAGGATGATAAAGAAGCTGGCGACACCCGCTCAGAACCACCGTGTTGCTGAGCAACTCGATCAAGAACTGAAGTTTTAGCTGGTGTCGCTTTAGCCTTTTTTGGCGCCGAGCCTTTGTTTTCTGTTGCCGCGCTGCCTCTACGTTGAGAACGTAATTGGTGGCGTAAACCACTCACAGGCGAAGTTGCACGCGCCGGCTGCTCTTGCGGAGCAGAAGGTGCAACGCTTGGCTGTTGAACCGGGCTCTGGTTTTGATAATTCGTTTGTTGCTGCTGAGGCTGCTCTGCACCGTAGCTTGGACGCTCATCATAAGCAGGAGGCGCGTCATACTGGCTATGCGGGTAATCCTGCTCAGGATAACCTTGGTTGCCTGAATGTTCAGCGTAACCTTGCGAATCTGAATACTGTGCTGGATTCTGCTGCACGGGTGGCTGCTGCATAGCTTGCTGTTGAGGCGCCTGTTGTTGCATCTTAGGCTGTCTCGGAGCTGCCATTGGCGCAGGTTGACTCACTGACTGAGCAACGTTCTGAGCTTGAGCTGCTGGAACTGGCGCTGGGCTTGCCGACTGAGTCGAGATTGCCGTAGCAACCGCTTGTTCAGCTGGTCTAAATGCCAACATGCGTAAAACCACCATCTCAATACCAACGCGAGCGGTTGGCGACAATGGTAAGTCTTCACGACCTTTCAACACGATCTGGTAGTAGAGTTGAATGTCTTGTGGGCTAAGCGCTTTGCTCAGTAGTTCAAGCTTCTCAGCGTCAGGCTGTGCCTTATCTAGTGTAGATGGCAAAGCTTGGAACATCGCAAGACGATGCAGTTGAGTCGCAAGCTGATTCAGCAAACCATCCCACTCGACACCGTTCTCAGCAAGGCTTTGGATACACGCCGTCGCTTGCTGTGGCTGCTTACTGCTAATCGCTTCAAGCAAGTGGATAGCTTGGTCGGTATCCAGTGTTCCTAGCATGTGAGCAACAGTATCTGTTACGACATTGCCGTTACCTAATGCGATAGCTTGGTCTGTAAGGCTTAGTGCATCACGCATACTGCCATCAGCAGCATGAGCAATCATTCCAAGCGCACGAGACTCAGACGTCACATCTTCTTGTTCAAGAATATGATCGAGCTGCTCGTGAATATTATCAACGCTGATCGGCTTAAGGTGGAACTGCAAACAACGCGACAAGATAGTCACTGGAAGCTTCTGTGGATCCGTTGTTGCGAGCAAGAATTTCACATACTCAGGCGGCTCTTCTAAGGTCTTTAGAAGCGCATTAAAGCTGTGCCTAGAAAGCATGTGGACTTCATCGATTAGGTAAACCTTGAAGCGACCACGTGCAGGCTTGTACTGAACATTGTCCAGAAGCTCGCGGGTATCTTCTACCTTAGTTCGTGATGCCGCATCGATCTCGAGCAGGTCAACAAAGCGACCTTCATCGATTTCTTTACAGGTTGCACATTCACCACAAGGTGTTGAGGTAATGCCTGTTTCACAGTTGAGTCCCTTAGCAAACAAACGACCGATGGTTGTTTTACCAACACCTCGTGTACCGCTGAACAGGTATGCGTGGTGCAACCTATTCTGGCTAAGGGCATTCTCTAATGCTGTTAAAACATGGGCTTGACCAACCACTTCTTTGAATTTGGTTGGTCGCCATTTTCGCGCTAACGCAAGATAGCTCATGAATAATTCCGAAAAGGATTAATGACCGTCGAATTCGCAGATGCTAAACACTTCTAGACCTAAGCCTTGTAAGCGCTTGTCACCACCGATTTCTGGAAGGTTAATAACAAATGCAGCGTGTTCTACCACACCACCAAGCTGACGAATCAACTTTGTTGTTGCTTCAATCGTACCGCCCGTTGCTAGCAAATCATCAACCATCAACACTTTATCGCCTTCAACGATAGCATCAGTATGGATTTCTAGAGTGTCGGTGCCGTACTCAAGCTCATAAGATTGTGCCACAGTTTGACGAGGCAGCTTGCCCGGCTTACGAACAGGAATGAAGCCAACACCTAGCTCAAGTGCCAAAGGCGCACCAAATAGGAAACCACGAGCTTCAGTACCAACGATCTTAGTAAAGCCCATGTCCTTGTATGTTGCCGCTAGCAGGTCGATAGTCGCTTTGTAAGCTACTGGATCTTCCATCAAGCTTGTTACGTCACGGAACAAAATACCCGCTTTAGGGTAATCAGGAATGCTTTTGATGCTTGCTTTGATCAGAGAGATTTTTTCTGTGTTCATAATCTTATGCACTTCATTAGGCCGCTTTCCAAACTCTCGTTAACGAATCAAACATCAACGCTCGGAATTAAGGAAAGGTACGATTGGTATTCATTGCAACGAGAGTCATAACTCTGATTGCTGAAATAATAAACGCCCGCTATACAAGCAGGCACACTGGCTTAATGGTAGTGATTTTCTTTGCTGTCAGCAACCAACTCATGGGTTGGAAGTCGCATAAACCATGTGAGAAGAATAACAAGTACACAAATTAGGAAAGCCTTGACCCAAATGATAGGGGCAAAGTAGATGGATAACGCAAAACTCAACAAGATAAAGAATACGCCACGCGTTTTAACTTGTTTGGTGACGGCACCGTGTTGATACCAATTGTTCAGCAAAGGACCCAGCGTTTTGTGCTCATGCATCCATTTATGAACTTTCGGATTGCTTCGCATGAAGCATGCGCTGGCAAGAAGGAGAAAAGGAGTGGTTGGCAGAACGGGCAAAACTATCCCTAGAACTGCGAGAAATATACAAAGGCCACCAGCAATATTGAGGCTTAAAACTCGAACGCTAATTGTGGCCTCCTTGAGTTAGCTATCACCAATCGGCGACGACAGCTTAACTAGAATGTTGCGTAACCATTGAATACACGGATCAACGTAAGTGTTGCTGGTAGCAATGGAATCATTAAAAATGCGGCTAAAAATCCTAAAAAGTAGAATACATTAAACGGGTCTTGAAAGTCTTTGTTATCTGCCATGATTGCTTCTTGTTTTTGTTAGTGAAGGTAAGTATCCGGCGAACCAAACCCGCTTTGCTAAATCGACATTTAACAAAAAAGGCATAGCCACACCATTTGCGCAACTATACCTTAATCAATTATTCACAAAAACCGAGGAAATATAGGGTTAATCAGTAGACCCTTGGTGTATGTCTAAACTAAAACTTGCCGCTCCAAGTAGGCTCAACGACAGTTGGCAGCCCTGTTCGATCGGAAGGTCCCGCGTAATAAAGTTCTTCTTGCAGTTCTCACCCAAGCGCTCACCTGCTGCAATATATTGATTCAATTCACCATTCGACCATTGCCCGTCTAGACCCGCAGGCAAAATGGAGATGGTTCCCTCGGCAAGGTCAGCAACACCAAACAAGGCATTCACTGGGGTGGAGCATTTAGAGCAACGAATCCCCTTCTCTAAGATTTCAGCAATATCTTTGAGATCAACATTAAAATCTTTTCTGTTTCTTATGTAATCGTGGAACAGCGCTCTCACTAACAATGTTGTCGCGGAGCCGCCATTATCAGACGACGATGAATCAACGAGGTAAAAAGCAAACTGCCCGTTCATCATCCACGCATAGTCAAACACAAGTGGCATCATCTCTGTTGATTGCAGTAACCGGTAACTGCAACGCCATGAGCCTTGTCGCGTATCTTTCTCTGGAAGCAGCGCATGCAGTAAGTCTTTTGCTGCGCTTGGGTTATCTTGAAGGTAATTCAGGTGCCAATGCAGTTCTTGGTCTTCAGGGATCTCTCCCCCATCATCCACACAGAACCATTGGCTCGAAAAATCTCGTTGGTCTGAAATGTTATCGAACGAATCTGTCAATGTATTCGCAATCGCACTTCCTAGGTGACGGTGATCCTCTAACGGCTTCGCCAAGAAGTCTTTAATACCAAATCGCAAGGCTTTCGCCACGTCAGACATATCATCAGTGCCAGACACAACGATCATAGGCAGTGACGGGTACTCTAAACTGAGCTCTTCCACAAGCTCTATGCCATCAAGTATTGGCATTGATAAGTCACACACAATTAAATCTGGCGCTGAGTCTCTAAGTTTCTGCAAAGCGTCCAGTCCATTTTCAGCCTCAACCACTTTATAACCGACCTTGTCTAGGTACGCGCTGGTTATACGGCGAAAAATAGGATCATCATCAACCAACATCACGCATTTTTGGTTAATTACTTCCTGAGCCGAGGTCATTACTGGCTGACTGTGAGTTTTGTACATAATCTATAACCTCACAAAACTAAGTCGAATTATTATTGTTATCTGTTCTAAGAACTAATATAAAACTTAGTAATAAAATGCTAAATACACAAATTTGCACTCTTTACTGGTAATTCGTGACGAGGGTTGGAATACTTGTAAATAGTGCAACGAGTTGACGTAACGCAAACATTGATCTCACTGTTACGTATAAATTAGATGAGATTGTAAACAAATGTGTCTGGATTTATGAAATTAGATGATTTAAACCTCTTTCGACTCGTCGTTGAAAATGGGAGCTACACCGCAACATCGCGCAAGACTATGATTCCGGTTGCGACCATCACACGACGCATCCAAGCCTTAGAAGATTCTTTGAACCTTAGGCTTCTCAATAGACACGCGCGTAAACTTTCTTTAACAGAGGCAGGCGAACGTTTCTACAATGAATGCTCTCCGTTATTGCAGCGTCTCTCTTCTACTGCTGAAGAGTTAACTGACGTGTGCAAAGGAGCTTCCGGTAAGATTCGTATTACGGCACCTTCCAACCTGACCAAGCGCATGATGATGCCAATGTTCAGCGATTTCATGACTCAATACCCTGATATCAATATTGAGCTGATGATGAACAACCAAGCGGATCAGCTGGACCCAACTGAGTGGGACGTGATTTTCCGTGTCGGCCCACAACGTGATTCAAGCCTAATCGCTCGAAAAATCAGTGAAGTAAAAGATATTCTTATCGCGAGCCCTGAGTATTTAGCGAAGAACCCAGCACCAAGCCATGCTGAAGAGCTAGCGAACCATTCGCTACTCAAAGGCTACCCGCTGATTAAGTGGCAGCTGAGTAATTCGAATGAAGAGACGGTGGTGAATAGCGAGAAAGGCCGTTTCAATGCGAATGCGCTTAATGTCGTGAGACAAGCCTGTTCAGAAGGCCTAGGTATCACCCTAATGCCTGACGTGATGATCCGTGAATACATTGAAGATGGCAGCTTAGTCCAAGTCTTAGAAGACTGGAGCGCTAACCCTCGTGATATTTACATGCTTTATAACCACAAAGACCATCTACCAGAGAAAGTTAGATTGTTTATTGATTTTGTGATCGCGTACCACATTCATTAAGGTAAATCCCCTTCTCCGTAAACAAAAAAACCAGAGCCGATGCTCTGGTTTTTTATATTCTTGCCACTAACGAAAACTAAGCACCTTCGTTGTGTAACTCTAGGTTCGCTAGATCTTGTTGAATCTCACGCTGAACCTTTGAGTCGTCATTACGCAAAGAGTCTAGGAAATCTAGGTACGCTTGGTCGATATCACCCGTTACATACTCGCCGTTAAATACAGAAGTATCGAAACGAGAAATGTCTTGATTGCCCATGCCCACTGCCGAAATCAGATCTGGTAGTGTTTGGAAAATCAAGGCATCTGCGCCAATCTGCTTACAAATCGTTTCGTTATCACGACCATGAGCAATCAGCTCTGTCGCGCTCGGCATATCAATACCGTACACGTTAGGGAAGCGAACCTCTGGAGCTGCTGAAACCATGAACACTTTGTTTGCGCCAGAATCACGGGCCATTTCAATGATCTGCTCTGATGTTGTGCCGCGAACGATAGAGTCATCAACCAATAGAACGTTCTTACCTTTAAACTCAGAACGGATTGCGTTCAGCTTACGGCGAACCGACTTCTTACGCTGTTGCTGACCAGGCATAATGAACGTGCGGCCAACATAACGGTTTTTTACGAAACCTTGACGGTATGGCTTATTGATCGCTTGAGCGATTCGCAGCGCAATATCGTTTGATGTTTCAGGGATTGGGATAACCACATCAATATCTAAGTCTGCGTACTCTTCTTTAATACGCTTACCAAGCATCTCACCCATCTCAACGCGTGCGCTGTAAACCGAGATTTTATCGATGAATGAATCTGGGCGTGCAAAGTATACAAACTCAAAGATACATGGGTTTAGTTGTGGGTTGTCTGCACATTGCTTAGTGAAAAGCTCACCGTCGAATGTTGCGTAGATAGCTTCACCTGGCGCTACGTCGCGCATGAAGTCGAAGCCAACAGCATCGAGTGCTACCGATTCAGACGCAACCATGTACTCTGTTTTACCATTAACTTCACGCTTACCAAGACACAGTGGACGAATACCATGTGGGTCACGGAATGCGATCATACCGTGGCCGATGATCATCGCAGTTACGGCGTAAGCACCGCGAATTGTGCGGTGCACATTTGCCACAGCGCGGAAAACATCATCCGAAGTCACGTTACCTTTAACAGTATCGATCTCATGAGCCAATACGTTCAGTAGAACTTCAGAGTCAGAGGTTGTGTTTACATGGCGACGGTCTTTTTCGAACAACTTCTCACGAACTTCGTTTGCGTTCGTCAGGTTACCGTTGTGCGCCAACGTAATGCCAAAAGGAGAGTTTACGTAGAAAGGCTGAGCTTCAGACGCACTTGAACTACCCGCTGTAGGATAACGAACATGGCCAATACCAACTTCACCTTGTAGGCGCTGCATGTGTTTTGCTTCAAAAACATCTTTTACTAAACCGTTCGCCTTACGCAGACGGAAACGATTGCTTTCTATGGTACAAATACCAGCGGCATCTTGGCCACGATGCTGCAATACCGTTAAAGCGTCATAAATAGACTGGTTTACAGGTGTTGAACCCACGATTCCAACAATACCACACATGTCCTAATCCTCGATTTTTCGACATTAACTGGCGCTAGAGCGCGCCAGATAAGAAACTAGATGTTGCTTGTAAATGCTCGAAGAACGGCGCAATGATTCGACTAAATTCCGGAACCAATTGCGAATTCTTCCACCACTCAGAACTTGGGAATGCAGTAAACGCATCCATGAAAAACAACACTGCAGAAACAATCAAAACACCACGTAAGCCACCAAAGACGACACCGAGGATTCTGTCTGTACCTGACAGGCCTGTTTTCTGAACTAGCTGACCGATGACATAGTTAACTAAGGCACCAACAACTAACGTTGCAACAAACAATGCTGCTATCGCAGTTCCGTTTCGAAACATCTCATCTTCGATATTGGTGAAGTACATCGCTAATTTAGCGTAGTACTGGCTAGCAATAAAAAATGCTCCAAACCAAATTACGAGTGACAAGGCTTCTTTAGCGAAACCACGAACTAAACTGATCACGGCAGAGAAGCCGATCACGCCTAAAATGACAAAATCTAACCAATTCATGAATTCTTCATCTTAAGTTGGCGCGCATTTTAACAGAAAAAATGCTGACGCAAACGTTTTCTTATGGATTTAACGGTTTAAATTTGAGCAATTGGCCTTTTGAACCCGTAATTTTTTCTAATTCCTTAATTTGTCGCTCAAGTTTTGATTTAGAGACATCCGGGCCAATAATTACTCGCGTAAAAGTTTTTTCTTGCTTGGTGTGAGCCTGATAACCACGCTTTTGCAGATCCTCAACAACGTTTTTTGCGTTGTCAGCATTCTTCAAAGCCATCAATTGAATAATCCAAGCACTGTCTTGGTATTCATTTTTTTCCGGTACTGGCTTAACTACTACTGCCACTTTGTCAGCTTCTTTATTATTGGAAGAAGACGCGGTTTGCGTGTTTGAACTATCAGTACGACCACTTTCAACCACTTGCTCAACTGGAGAATCCGGTAGCGCTATCTGATCTTCAACGGGATCGAGTACTTCAAACACTTCAACATTACTATCAAGCTCTGGCTTAATCGGAATGCTTGCAAACTCTTCTTTATAGTGGAGCTTCTTACCATCTAGCACATCGGGCAATACAATCACGCCAATGGCCACTAAAATGATGGTGCCGACTAATCGGCTTTGGAATTTACTTGCCATTTAGTTTCCTTTTTTCTGCCAATGCTCCAAGACTTCGCCTACGGTATGGAAAGAACCGACCACCAACACAACATCATCACCTTTAACAGAAGCTAAAGCCGCTTCAAACGCTGCTACAGGGTTTAGATACTGCTCTACACCTTCAGGCAGGCTTTGACACAATTCAGCTGCTGTCGCTGCACGTGGCCCTTGCAATGAAGCTGGATACCAATGAGTTGCGATTGGCGCTAATACTTCCAATGTCGCGGGAATATCTTTGTCATGAAGCATGGCGACTACAACGTGTAAATTTTTACCCGCATACTTTTTCGTAACTTGCTGCGCAAAGTATTCAGCGGAATGCGGGTTGTGCGCCACATCAAGCACAATCACGGGTTGATCACTAATTTGCTGCATACGCCCAGGAAGCTTCGCATTCTTCATGCCGTTAACAACGTTCACGTCGCTAATATTAAGCTCTGATGTGCCCAATGCCATCAGCGCTGTTGCAGCGTTAGGTAACGGCAAGCTCGGAATAGGTAGCGATTCCAGCTGGAATGCACCACTGCGCCAGTTCCACGTATCACCGTCAACATCATAAGTGTATTGAATACCAACTTGATAGAACTCAGCCTTAATGTCATCAGCGTGCGCTGCAACCGTTGCCGGTGGTTTAGGTTGACCACAAATAGCGGGTTTACCACTACGATAAATGCCCGCTTTCTCAAAACCAATCACATTGATGTCATCACCTAGCCAGTCAACATGGTCGACAGCCAAACTAGTAATCACGGAAACATCATGCTCAACGATATTGGTCGCGTCTAGACGTCCGCCTAAACCAACTTCTAATAGCACAACATCAACCGCTTCAGTTTGAAATGCACGTAACGCCGCTAAAGTGCCATATTCGAAAAAGCTCAGGCTGATTTCGCCACGCTCTTTCTCAATAAAATCGAAAGACTGAACCATCTTTTCATCAGATAGATCTTGGCCGTTGATACGAACACGTTCGTTATAGCGAATTAAGTGAGGAGAGCTGTAGACACCAACTGAGTAACCAGCGTCCAATAGAATCGCTTCCATCAGTGCACATGTTGAGCCTTTGCCATTGGTTCCGGCAACAGTAATAACATGTTGAGCAGGTTTGGTGAGGTTTGCCTTAGAGGCGACGGCCTGAACTCGGTCTAATCCAAGATCAATAGCGCTTGTGTGGATGTTTGATAAATAATCAAGCCACATCTCCGAAGAGGATGTGGCTTGAGGAATAGGTTGTTGACTCATCTAACTCATAACCATAATTAAGTTGGTTTGTTAGAAGGTACTTTACCCTTTTTCTGGCGCTTCTGGTACTTCATAAGTAGCTTCATTCGGTGAATCGTTCACAGAAACTACTAATGGTGAAGGCTGGTTGGTCATTTTAGCAACAAGGCTTGCAACGCGCTGACGCATCTCACGACGGTCAACAATCATGTCGATAGCACCGTGGTCTAGTAGGAACTCACTGCGTTGGAAACCTTCAGGAAGGTCTTCACGTACCGTTTGCTCGATTACTCGACGTCCAGCAAAGCCGATAAGTGCTTTTGGCTCACCAATGTTGATATCGCCAAGCATCGCCAAACTTGCAGAAACACCACCCATTGTTGGATCAGTCATGACTGAAACAAACGGTAGGCCTTTCGCAGATAAACGCTCTAGAGCAGCACTGGTTTTCGCCATTTGCATTAGAGACATCAATGCCTCTTGCATACGCGCACCACCACTTGCAGAGAAACAAACTAAACCACAGTTGTTTTCAATTGCAGCATCAACCGCTTTAACAAAACGAGCACCTACAACAGAACCCATTGAGCCGCCCATGAATGAGAATTCAAAAGCACACGCTACGATAGGTAAACCAAGCAGTTCGCCTTTCATTGCTACTAGTGCGTCTGTCTCACCACTGTTTTTCTGTGCAGCAGAGATACGTTCTTTGTAACGCTTAGAATCTTTAAATTTCAGCTTATCTTGTGGCTCAAGATCAGTACCTAGTTCAACACGTTCACCTTTGTCTAGGAATGTATCCAGACGACGACGTGCTTTCATGCGCATGTGATGGTCACATTTTGGACATACTTCTAGGTTACGCTCTAGTTCAGCATGGTACAGAACCTGCTCACAAGAAGTACATTTAGTCCAAACACCCTCAGGGATAGACGCTTTACGAGATGTTACGATGTTGCTTTTTTCTAAAATCTTTTCAAGCCAACTCATGGAAGACCTTTTTGTTTCGATTCTTCCGCTTGATTGCGAAAGAAATAAATTTGGGAATTATGCGTGGGAATTAAAGCACATAAAACAGCGACTGTAGATAAAAAACTGGTTGTACCTATTTTCTGGGACTATCTTACGCACTAAACCGTAATAATTTTTGAACCTAAGTCTCACATTTAGTTCAAATTATCCGGCAAAAATAGAGGACCAATTGGCTCTCGTGGTAGTTCAAAATGTTCGGGATAATCAACATCCACCAGATACAAACCTTCCGCTTTTGCAGTTGCGCCGGCTACTTTTCGATCTTTAGCTTCTAAAAGCCACTGGATCCACTCTGGTTTCTGCTCACCCTTACCGACGGCAATAAGGCTACCAGTAATATTCCTCACCATGTGGTGAACAAACGCATTCGCTTTAATATCGATCACAATGTAGTGTCCATGGCGAGTCACATTCAAATGAATCATGTTTCTCCATGGGCTGCGAGATTGACAATGTGTTGCCCTGAACGAAGTGAAATCATTCTCACCAAGTAAGTACTGACCCGCTTCGTGCATTTTTTTCTCATCAAGATGACCATGATAATGGCTCACGCCTGAATTCAAAATGCCTGGGCGAAGTGCATGGTTAAAGATAATGTAGCGATAACGGCGGGCAGTTGCTGAGAAACGAGCATGGAAATCCTCATTCACTTCTGTCGCCCAACGAACCGCAATATCTTTTGGCATGTTGGCATTCGCGCCCATTGTCCATGCCACCATTTTACGATCGACATTAGTTTCAAAGTGAACGACTTGTCCCGTACCGTGAACACCGGCATCTGTACGACCTGCGCACATAACTTCTACAGGGTGATTCGCGACAACTGAAAGAGCCTTTTCCAATTCTTCTTGGACACTTTTCACGTCTCGTTGGCGCTGCCAACCAAAGTAGTGGGTACCGTTATATTCAATACCTAAAGCAATTTTCATGTTCTTGTTCTCTTTGAAAATGGGCGAGAAGTATATACGGAAATCAGTGCTAGCCCAAATAGGATGGGGCTAAAACTTCAATAAACAATCAGCATCGACCGAGACGATACTTTTAAGAAACCAAATAATACAATGGCGCGCTGTATCGCCTTAAAACAAAGGGTAGCCAACGCTACCCTTTATGATTTTTAATTTATCGACCGTTTAACGAATCGATCAGGTTTTTTGCCTCTCGACGAATATCATCGCTACCGTCAACGATTGCCTCTTCTAGAAGCTTAATTGCACCTTGCGAGTCACTCATCTCGATGTAAATTTTAGCCAAATCAAGCTTACCTGCAGCCTCTGCGTTGCTATCAACATCATAGTTGCCAATGTCGCCGATAACGTCTGGGAATTCATTTAGGCCAACATCCAGTTTAAGCTCTTCATCATCTGGATTAATGACCTCTTCACCTTCTTGCTCGACTTGAGCCATCAGTTCATCAATGGTCATGTATTGCTTATCACGGCTGCTGCCTGATTCGGTTAGGTTGTCTTGTTGAGCCCAGTTCTCTTCTTTGATCTTCGGTTCAGCTTGCTGTTCAGCCGACGCCCAAATCTCTTGTTGGTCATCAGGCACATCATTATGCATGCTCGATTGTTGCTCTGGCGCTAGGTTAAAGCCTTTCCAGTCTTCGCCGCCAACTTCTAGCATGGCATCAATATCTAGCCCTGCACTATCAATCGATGTTGCATCCAATGGCTTATCGAACATGTTGTCGACAGAGTCTTGAACATCTTCAGAAAGCAACTCAGCTAATGCTGTCTCATCAAAGTCATCAAAGCCTTCTAGTGGCTCGTCTTGAACCGCTGCAGGCGTTGAGTTTAGCTCTGACGCAGCGCTCAGTGATTCTTCTGGCTGTGCAAAACCAGCCAACTCAGAATCTTGTGCATTCGAGAAATCTTCAGCGTGACTGAAGCTCTGCGGGTTTGAGAACAAATCATGCAACGCATCCTGCTCTTCGCCTTGTGGACTGAAAGACGTTAGCGGTGTTGGCTTCTCAGCAAAAGCATCAGAGATGGCTTCATCTTCACCGTATTCTGGTAAATCAAGTTCATTGAACTCTACGCCTTCATCTTCTGCTACTGGCTCAGCACTGCTTTGCTCAATATCATCTAAGACAGAATCGGCTTTCGCACTCTCTTCATCGTATTCAGGCAGATCAAGGTCATCGAATTCGAACTTCTCAGTGCCATCAGATAGATCTTGTTCTAATTGAGCTTCGTCTGGTTCGCTAACAACTTCAGCTAATGCATCTTCTTCACCGAATTCTGGCAGCTCAAAATCATCAAACGAGAACTCTTCTTCGCTTTCTGGTTTCGCAGTTTCAGCCTGTGGTGCAGCCTCTAGCTGAGGCTCAGCGGTTGGTTGCGATTCAACACTTGGTTGAGAGTCGATATCAGGCGTTGCTGGCTCTGATGTTGATTCAGCATCAGCTTCCGCCAGTGCGTCTTCTTCACTAAACTCTGGCAACTCAAAGTCATCAAACGAAAACTCTTCGTCGTCTTGACTCTTAGCTTCAGCTTGAGTCTCAACAGCAGGTACTACTGATTCTGGTGTTGCTTCAGCATCAGCTTCCGCCAGTGCGTCTTCTTCACCAAACTCAGGTAATTCGAAGTCATCAAACGAGAATTCGTCTTCGCTTTCTTGTTCTGGAACTTCCGCTTGTGGAGTAGCTTCAACTTGCGATTCAGCGTCTAATTTAGGTTCAACAACAGGTGCTACAGGTTCTGGTGCTACCTCAGTTTCTGCTAATGCTTCTGGTGCAGACGTCTCATCTTCAATCAGCCAATCGTCGTCTTGTGGTACGCCAAATTCATTTGGAATAATTTCTGGCATATTGGCAGCACGAACTGGCTCTGGCTCTGGCTCTGGCTCTGGCTCTGGCTCTGGCTCTGGCTCTGGCAAGGATTCAACGACATCTTCAAATTCATCGCTACCTTGAATTTTAGGCTCAAAGTCGAAATCAGAGTCGATGTTCGCTGGAGACTCTACATCGTCGATCGCTTCAGCTAACCAATCTTCAACCGTCTCTTCATCATCTTCAGAGATATCATTTAAAGAGGATGGCGAAGCTTGATCTTCAAAACTAACAGCAATGTCTTCACGCTGCTCTTGTACGTCGGCTTCTTTCGACTCTGGTTCTTGTTGTGCGGTTTCTTCTTGAACTCGCTCTTCAAAAGCTGGTTTATCAAAATCAGAATTCTCAGATAACAGCGAGTCGATATCCAGTTCATCATCTTCAACCGATGATGCGGTTTCTTGCGCTGATACTTCGTCGCTGTCTAAAAGAGACGCTTGCTCTGGTTCAACCGTATTGTCAATTGATGGTTCAACAGGCTCTTCTATTGCTGGCAACAAATCATTGTCATCAGAAGTCATTAACTCATCAATCAACGCTTCGTCTGTTGTTTCTAGCGAGTCATCAAGCAAAGCATCCGTTGCCGGTGCGACACCGAACAAATCATCGATAAAACCATCACGATTAAAGGCTTCATCATTTTCTGGCTTAATGTCAGAACTTTCTTGAGTCATTTCAGAATCTAACGATTCATCAGTAACGACTTCAGGTTGTGGTGTTTCACTAATGTCCGGATCTTGCTCAGGCTCACCTTCAGAGGTTAACGGAGTAAGCTCAACGTCTGAGTCCTTTTCAGGCTCCTCATTGGCGTTGTCCAAACCAAAGGCTGCGTCTAACTCTTTATCAAACGTCTTATCTTCAGATTCAAGCTCGTCTTCAATGCCACTTGTCAGTAAGTCATCAAATGGGTCTAGAGATTCTGATTTTGATGCATCCGCTAAAAGCTCATCATCTGACAATTCACTATCAAGGAAATCATCCAATAAGTCGGTACTTTCGGCGTCGAGTTCGAAATCATCGTCGTCAGAGTCACCTATTAATTCATCCAAGGTTTCCGTGCTGTCTTCTGCGATGTTGAGGTCATCATCGGTCGATAAACCAGAAAGCTCTTCAAGCTCAGACAGAGAATCAAAGCCAAGAGGTTCGCTTTCAGACTCATCATCCGAATCGTCCCCTAGCATCTCATCAAGAAGGTCTGTCGAGTTACTTAGGTCTACGTCATCGCCTGCCAGTTGCTCATCAAGCAGATCAACGCTGTCTTGAGGTTCTTCATTTACGATGGGCTTATCGAACTGAGACAGAATGTTTTCGATATCATCATCAAACGCCAAACCACTGTTTAGGTTAGTGGCAATCTCATCGTCGCTATCGAGGTTGAAAGGGTCATTCGCTTGATCGTTCTGAGCAGCAACTTGGGCAAAGATGTCATCAATATCATCATTCGCTGTCGGTGAAGCTGGCTCAGGGGACTGTTGTTCAGAGATTAGAGCATCAATATCAAAATCGTCATTGCTCAAATCAACAGGCTTAGTCTCACTTTGTTGCTCAGAGATAAGCGCATCGATGTCAAAATCATCGCTTGCTGGTGTTTCAGTGCTAGAAGGCGAATCACTTTGCTCTTCCGAAATCAGAGCATCAATATCGAAGCTGTCGTCATCTTCGTCATCAAGAGCAAACAGATCATCTAATAAAGATTGGTCTAGCTCGTTGGAACCGAGATCTTCAGTTTCAGACTCTTGAGATAGTAAAGCTTCAATGTCATCAGCAGACATTGCGTTATCATCAGAAAGATCAAAGTCGACATCATCAGTATCGACGGCGCTTTCCGCTGTTTTGTCTAGCGCACGTTCCATCTCTTCAAGGCCAAGCGCTTTCTCTTCGCCATTAACACTAATGCCGTTGCTGCTGTCTAAATCTAGATCGTCGAAGTTGGTGTCTAAATCACCGTTTTCGCCAATGCTAGCAAATGGGTCATCGTCTTCACCATCTAGATTGAAATCGAGATCAGATTCATCTAAACCAGCAAAGACATCATCCTCTTCGGCTAGCGCTTGATCGTCAAACAGCTTGTTGGCGTCATCTTCCGTACCAAACAAGTCATCATCTAAAGACAGCTCGTTAAGGTCGTCCATCTCGTCGCCCAATGTAATAGGTGCAACGGTACTTGGTTCTGGCTGGAGCGGTTGTTCTTGAGTCGTCTGCTGTTGCTCATCATTTTTAGAACGACGGCCTAACAGCATCACAACGATCAAACCAATGAGCAGACCTGGAATAATCGCAAGAGCCGCCACTAACCAACCATTCGATAACAGTTCGTCCATGACACTTGGTGCCATCTTTTCAATTTCGGCGTTCTTTCTGCGCTCTTCATCAAGCAGCTTTTCCACTTCGCTACGAATGCGGTCTTCATCACTGAGCTCTGTTTTTAGCTCATCCACTTCCGATTGAACATTCGATAACATCAAACGAAGTTGGTGATTTTTCTCTTCAAGTGACAGCAGTTCAGTTTCTGAAAGCTCTAGCTGCTTCTCTAACTTGTTCATCTCTTGGGTTGGTGCAGATTGAGCTAGAGATGATTGAGTTGGAGACAATGGCTTTTTAGCAGTTTCAGTAGTGCTTACTTGCTTAGCAGGAGTAACATTTTTTGCATCAGAACTCGGCGCTTTGGGTTTTGAAGCGACAGGCTTACTTGCAGGAGCATCAAGCTTAGCAAGATGTGAGTTCATGATGTTGATAGCTTGCTGCGTCGAGCTTGCACGTGCTTGCTCTAAAGAAGGCACGCGTAGATTGCTCGCAGGCAGCAGGCTATGGATATTCTGGTTTTCAAACGCTTGTGGGTTTAAGCGATAAAGAGCCAACAGAGTTTGTTGGACTGAAACGGAGTTATCAGGGCGTAACTTTGAGGCAATAGACCACAATGTTTCTGAGCCGCGAGTTGGACCATAGAAACGTGAAGGCTCAGCGCTATTTGATTGCGCTCTTTGAAGTGGTTCTGAAAACGTAGGCGCTGATTGTATCTGGCCATTAGGCCCTACAACTCGAATGGAATCTGCACGAACAACGGAAATCTGAGTCGCAATGATAAAGGCAAAAGGCATTAACCACGGCTTGAAAATTTGAAACATAAAAGGCTCAGCTAGGTGCTTAAATTCGGAAAAGTGATGATCTATTAAATATATCGGATAAATGACGTAAAACTATAGAGATGAAAACAAAAAATGTGTTGCAGCAACAATATTCGCAGCAATTTCACACAATTTGACTAACAATATTTTTAATCGATTAAAAAAGCCCCACTAAAGAGTGAGGCTTTTTTATCAAAGCAATAAAGCTTAGAAGTAATCGCGAATCAGAACTTCAGCGATTTGAACTGCGTTTGTTGCTGCGCCTTTACGAACGTTATCAGCGACAACCCACATGTTTACGCCACTGTGATGGCTGATGTCGTTACGAATACGACCAACCATTACGTGGTCTTTACCACCTGCATCACGAACTTGAGTTGGGAAGTCTAGCGCTTGGAATACTTCAACACCTTCTGTGTTCTCTAGAAGCTGAACCACTTGCTCTGCACCGATTGGTGCGCGAGTTTCAATGTGTAGAGATTCTGCGTGACCGTAAAATACTGGTACGCGGACACAAGTCGGGTTCACTGTGATTGAAGAGTCAGCAAAGATTTTTTGAGTTTCCCAAACCATCTTCATCTCTTCACGCGTGTAGCCGTTCTCTGTAAATTCATCGATTTGAGGAATACAGTTGAAAGCGATTTGTTGTGAGAACGCTGAGTTTTCAGCTGGCATACCGTTAAGAAGCTTAGCCGTTTGACCCGCTAGCTCATCGATACCTGGCTTACCTGCACCAGACACAGATTGGTAAGTTGAAACGTTAATACGCTCAAGGCCCACTTCATCGTGAATTGGTTTTAGCGCTACTACCATTTGGATAGTCGAGCAGTTAGGGTTCGCGATGATGTTACGGTTACGGAACTCAGCAATCGCTTCAGGGTTCACTTCAGGCACAACCAGAGGAACATCGTATTCGTAACGGAAGCGTGATGTGTTATCGATGACAACCACACCTTCATCAGCCGCAATTGGAGCCCAACGCTCTGAAAGCTCGCTACCTGCAGAGAAAAACGCAATATGTACTTGAGACCAATCGAAGTCTTCTACGTTTTGTACTTGTATTGTTTTGCCGTTAAAACGGGAAGTTTTGCCTTCACTACGTTCACTTGCTAGTAAGTGCATTTCACCGACAGGGAATTTACGCTCTTTAAGTACTTCAAGAATGGTTTCACCAACCGCACCAGTCGCACCTAAAATAGCAATATTAAATTCTTGGCTCATTGTTTCTCTCTTTTATAAAGTTGGCTTTACCATAAAACCGAGTTTAGATAACGGCGTTAAATTACAAGATTCGTCGCCCGTTAACTCGACTGCACTGTACTCTCTGCGGTCCCAATATTCTTTACGCATCTTGTCAAAAGAACCCGGCGTAACGATATTGCGACGGAATAAGGCGTCGTCTTTGCGCACATCATAGATCAACTGAGTCAAATTGTGCAGTGTTGCTTCATCCCAAGCTCTATCTAATTTCATTTGAGGTACAGGCGCTGTCGGCAATAAGTCGCTTGCATACGCACGCTGTTCAGTACCTAAAAATTCACAATAACTGTTGAAGATCATCGTGGTACCACGCGCTTTACCTTCTAAACCGTAGCCCGCTACGTGAGGCGTTGCAAAAGCGAGTAACGGAAGAAGCTCAAAGTCGACTTCAGGTTCAAACTCAAACACATCAAGCACTGCAGTGAAACCATCGGCTTTTTGCAGGCGAGCTTTTAGCGCTTGGTTATCAACCACAGGACCGCGAGCTGCATTAATCAGGATTTGATCAGCACGTAAGTTGTTCAGCACTTGCTCACTGATCAAGTGATGCGTTGGATACTCACCCGTCTTAGTGATTGGCGTGTGTAACGTAATAACGTCTGATTGTTCAAGCAAAGTCTCTAACTCAGTAAATTCGCGAGTATCACCCTCTTGCTGTTTTAGAGGGTCGTTCAGCAGAACTTTGATACCAATACCTTCAAGGCACTTCGCTAAGTAACTGCCCACTTGACCACAGCCGATAATACCAACCGTTTTATCAAAAACAGAAAAGCCTTGCTGTTGCGCAAGCACCATCATCGCACTGAATGCGTACTCAGCAACACCCACCTTGTTACAGCCAGGCGCCGCAGTAAAGAAAATGCCACGCTCTTTCATCAATTCTTGGTCAACGTGATCCATGCCAGCCGTCGCAGTACCAACAAACTTCAGCTTATTGGCTTTGCTGATCAATGACTCGTTTACCTTGGTAACAGAGCGAATCATCAATGCGTCTACGTCAACTAGGTCGTCAGCTGTTAATGTGCGACCAGACTTCATTGTCACTTCCCCTAGCTGGCTAAAAAGCGCTTCAGCGTAAGGCATATTTTCGTCGATTAAGATTTTCATTTGGCGAGTACTTTTGTTGGGGTCTATCGACCTAAATGTGAATTGAAATGATTGTGCAAAATTCCACACACGGTGTCGAGTAGCAATTGGAATACATTATAAATAAAGGGCTGAATCACCTAACCTTGGCAGACAAGAACCGAAACCAGAGTGAACACCCAAGATCAAACGGCTAAAACGAAAAATGCCCGATTGAATAAACAATCGGGCAAACATCCAGAACAAAAGGATCCTATCTCGCTCTCCAGGAGACAGAGTCTTGCGTCTGTTCAACCAGTACTAACCAAAGTCAGTACTGGTCAAGCTCTGGAAACCTTTCAATCTCTAAACCCAGATTTAAAAACTATGTTCAAAAAACACGTTTACCAACCTGCGTCTAAAAACTTTGTTCTGATGGTCATTATTACTGGGTGACCTGTGCGTGTTGAATCGGCACTAGCGCAACCCTTTAACGATTAACCTTGTCTCTGTAACTCAAGCTTAAGTTAAGCTTGGTACTTTTTGATTACTAGCGTTGCGTTCGTACCGCCGAAACCAAAACTGTTAGACATAACTGTAGTTAGCTCTTGATCACGAGCTTCAGTTACGATGTCTAGGCCAGCAGCAGCTTCGTCTAGGTTCGAAACGTTAATGCTTGGAGCGATAAAGCCGTTATCTAGCATTAGCGTTGAGTAAATAGCTTCGTGTACGCCAGCAGCACCTAGAGCGTGACCTGTCATCGCTTTAGTTGCAGAAATTGCTGGGCTGTTGCCACCAAATACTTCTTGGATAGCGCCTAGCTCTTTAACGTCGCCAACTGGAGTTGAAGTACCGTGAGTGTTCACGTAATCAACGCCATCAACGTTTTGCATCGCCATCTTCATACAACGAACCGCACCTTCACCAGAAGGAGCAACCATGTCGTAGCCATCTGAAGTTGCGCCGTAGCCTACGATTTCACCGTAGATTTTTGCGCCACGAGCAACAGCGTGCTCAAGCTCTTCGATAACTAACATGCCGCCGCCACCAGAGATAACGAAACCATCACGGTCTGCATCGTAGGTACGAGAAGCCAGCTCTGGCGTGTCGTTGTACTTAGTAGAAAGTGCGCCCATTGCGTCGAACATCATAGTCAGAGACCAATCCAGTTCTTCACCGCCACCAGCGAATACAACGTCTTGCTTACCAAGTTGGATAAGCTCCATTGCGTGACCAATACAGTGTGCAGATGTCGCACATGCAGAGCTCATAGAGTAGTTCACACCACGGATTTTGAAAGGAGTTGCTAGACAAGCAGAAACCGTAGAAGCCATTGTACGTGGAACCATGTATGGACCAACGCGCTTCACGCCTTTCTCACGGATGATGTCTACCGCGTTTACTTGGTTTAGAGATGAAGCACCACCTGAACCCGCAACGATACCCGTGCGGTCATTAGATACTTGATCTTCAGTTAAGCCAGAATCAGCAATTGCTTGCTCCATTGAAAGATAAGCGAATGCCGCTGCATCACCCATAAAGCGCATTTTTTTGCGATCGATATGGTCAGCAGGGTTCATTTTTAGGTTACCCCATACTTGAGAGCGCAAGCCATTTTCCTTGAACTGCTCTGAAGCGGTAATACCAGATTTACCCTCTTTCAGTGATGCTAAAACTTCTTCGACGTTGTTACCGATACTTGAAACAATACCCATACCGGTGATTACGACTCGTTTCATGTGACATTCCTATAATTCTAAATTCAGCTAGATGATAACTAAGAAGCCTAACAAAAGTGGTCAGCTTTCCTAGAAATTCGTACAATCCCTACCAACATATCGCTTCAAATCACAAAATGATAGATTTTATGACTTCAATTACTAATGCAGAACTGGAATGGAATGAGTCTGGCACGCCAGTTTCAGACCAATTTGACGACGTTTACTTCTCCAATGTTAACGGTTTAGAAGAAACTCGCTACGTCTTTTTAAAGCAAAACCACCTTCCAGAGCGTTGGCTTGAACATGAACAACGCCGCTTTGTGATTGCTGAAACCGGCTTTGGCACAGGTTTGAACTTTCTTGCAGTTTGGCAATGGTTCGATGCTTTTCTTAAAGATAACCCACAAGCGATGACCAAAGAGTTACATTTCATCAGTTTTGAAAAATATCCTTTAAATAAAGAGGATCTCATCAAAGCACACCAATCGTGGCCAGAATTAGCCGAGTATGCGACGCAACTCCAAGAACACTACCCTATTGCTCTACCTGAATGTCACCGCATTGTGCTGGGCGACGGTGCAATCACGCTTGATTTGTGGTTTGGCGATATTAAAGATTGCATGCCCAACGTACCAACCCCGCGTGAAGGTTTGGTTGATGCTTGGTTCTTAGACGGTTTTGCTCCGAGCAAGAACCCAGAGATGTGGAATCAAAACCTATTCAACGGCATGGCTAAGCTCGCTAAGCAAGATTGTAGCTGCGCCACCTTCACCGCTGCTGGCTTTGTTCGCCGTGGCTTAATTGAAGCTGGCTTTGAAATGAAAAAGGTCAAAGGCTTTGGTACTAAGCGAGAAATGATCGCCGGCCGACTTGGCGAAAAGCACGCTCACACCAACATCAAACCTTGGTATGGCCTCGCTCAACACACTGAATCCCAAGACATTGCGATCATTGGTGGTGGTGTCGCCAGTGCTGCATTAGCCAAAACGCTAAGCCGTCGTGGTAAAAACATCACCCTTTATTGTGAACATCCACAAGCTGCGGGCAATGCCTCAGGTAACAACCAAGGTGCGATTTACCCGCTATTAAGCGAAGCGACCTCGAACGTGTCTCGCGTGTTTGGCCCGGGATTACTGTTTGCTCGTCAATTTATTAATCAAGCGGCTCAGTCTATTCAATTTGATCACAACTGGTGTGGCGTGAACATCTTGATGTGGGATCAAGGCTCCACTAAAAAGCTCAACCGCATGTTGGAAGGCAACTTCCACACCGACCTGATTCAGCGTTTATCGCCAGAGCAAGCCAACGAAAAGATTGGCTTACCCGTCGATAAAGAGAGTGTTTACTTTCCGCTGGGTGGTTGGTTAAGCCCTCTTCAACTGACTCAAGGCTTGATTGGCAAGCTAGAAGAGAGCAACCAAGTGAGCGCACACTATCAACATCAAGTAACGCAACTTGAGTGGCTCGAAGCTGAAAAACAATGGTTACTGACGATTGAGGCACCTCAAGGTGAGATTCAAACTAAGCACGACCAAGTAGTTGTCGCAAACGGACACAAGTTCACTCAGTTTGAACAAACTCAGCCAGTACCACTGACTCCGGTTAAAGGCCAAGTGAGCCATATTCCGACCACGGAAAATCTCAGCCAGCTAAAAACCGTGTTGTGCTTTGATGGCTATTTGACGCCACAGAACCCCAACAATGGTCATCACTGTATAGGCGCGAACTACGACAAAACCAATATCGACCAAGAATTTGATATTGAGGTTCAGCAGCACAATGGCGAGCGCCTACATGGGTCACTACCAGACCAAGCATGGACAAAAGATGTCGATACCAGTGACAACTTAGCGCGCCAAGGTATCCGAAGCGTAAGCCGTGACCACCTTCCGTTTGTCGGAAACGTTGGTGACTTTGAAGCCATTAAGGAGCAGTACCAAGATCTCCACAACTTCAACCCGCAGCGTGACTCGGTTGAGGATGTAGAAACGGTAACAAGCTTCCCTAACCTTTATTGCTTTATCGGACTGGGTTCACGTGGTTTGAGCTCTGCACCATTATTGGCTGAAGTATTAGCATCACAGATCTGTGGCGATCCGCTGCCCTTGCCTGTTGATGTGCTTGAGGCGATTCACCCAAGTCGAATGTGGGTACGCAGACTGCGTAAAGGTAAGGCATTAACGGCTGGATGGGTTGCTGACAAGCATTCTAAATCAAAGCCGTAGTTTCTAGTTCAGCTATTTTGAACATCTGAAATTTCTGAATATCTGAAACTAATAAGTTAAAAGCTAAAAAGCCCGAGTTCATTGTGTCGCTCGGGCTTTTTGTTATTCGTGTTGCTCTAAACTGATGTTCTAAACGAAGCTGTATTTACAGCTTAGCAACCGCGTCTTTAATCTGTAGAACGATCTCTTCGTTGCTGATAGAACCAGATTCAAAATCAAAGTTATCGTAGAAGCTTGGTACTGAAACTGACGCTTGCACGTTGCCACCGAAGTAAGGTGCAGAACCTGTCGCTGCACCAAGTACCGTTTGTGCGCCACCAGGGCCCGGTGAAGTCGCTAGGTAAACCGCCGGCTTCTCGCCAAACACTGAACGCTCAATACGTGTCGCCCAGTCAAATAGGTTTTTATACGCTGCTGGGTAGTGACCATTGTGTTCTGCGAACGAGATAACAAACGCATCAGCTTCAGCTAGGTCGCGTAGGAATGCTTGAGCACCTTCCGCTTGGCCAATCTCTTTTTCAGTGTCTTCACTGAACATAGGAACATTGTAATCGTTGATGTCTAGGACTTTTACTTCAGCACCTTCAATCAAGTTTGCTGCGTAAGTTGCTAGTGTTTTGTTGATTGAGGTAGAACTTGTGCTTGCGCCAAATGCGATAACTTTCATGATGTGACCTTTCTGTAATTCCGTTAAGTGGGATTAGAATAACGTAGTAAGAAAATGTAACCATCACAAGAAATGAACGGACTCATTCAAAAATTTCGAACGAGTCTCAAATAAACCAGTTCGCTCAGCAAAATGGGAAAGGAAGGGACTGAGCGGATAGTATTAATACATCGAGATTAAGCTTGGTTTTGCAGCTCAACCCAAAGGTCATTAACGATCGTGCGATCGGCTGGCGTCAATTCAGAACGCGCGTCTTCTAGGCTCTTCTCAATACGTAATTTAACTTCTGCTACGTCTTCAATGCCGTCTTCTTCACATGAAGCCACTGAAAGAGAAATATGACCACGTAAGTAACCACCAGCAAACAGTTCATCGTCTGATGCGTTTTCAATGCGAGCATCAATTACTTCAAGTAGTTTTTCTTCAAATTCGATAATCATAATATTCTCTTATTTCACAATAAATTGGCTAGTACATAAAGGTGCAACATCATAGAAGCTGCGTAATGCTTCAGAGAGCATTTTCACGCGAGGCGGAAAGCCTACTTCAAAGATACCCATGACTTCGCTGTGTACTTTATTCATAAAGGCCAAACGATCTGGCTCAAAATCGCCGTGTAGATTGTCACAGCTGACATTAAAAGGAAAGCCTGCACTGGTCGCAATGATCCATTCATACGCTTGTGGGCGAATTTCTACTTTTTCAAACTCAGCTTGAACCGACTCAGTTCGGCCATCAGGCTCATACCAGTAACCAAAATCTTCCAATAAACGACGCTCAGGACCAGCCACACACCAGTGTGCTATCTCGTGAAGTGCTGACGCGTAAAAGCCGCGAGCAAATACGATACGGTGATGAGAAACCTCCCCATCGGCTGGCAGGTAAATAGGCTCGTCCGCTCCCAGTTCTAGCTTGGTATTAAAGCTCTCGAAAAAGGTTTGATTGAAAATGTCGATGATATCTGGGTATTGGTGCGTCATAAGATCAAATTTAAATAAAAAGAACTGGGGCATTTTGCGTTTTTTTAAGCGCTCGGTAAAGCCCTATCACTGGCAATGACATTAGGTTCATCATAATACTTTACGATGACAATCGATTGCTGATCCCAGATTACACCATTTTGAGGTGAATGATTAGTTTAGCTAATCTGAAATGCCTATTCACGGTACAAATATTCATTCGTCAATCAGCGTTTTTACTACTACACTCGCGCTTCATTTTTATATCCCTATGGCCTATAAGACTCCAATTTATAGACCTATATTATAGAGCTACAGCAATGCTACTAAGTGTTTTGTATATCATTGGCATCACGGCAGAAGCCATGACCGGCGCTCTCAGTGCTGGCAAACAAAAAATGGATTGGTTTGGTGTAATGTTGGTTGCGAGTGCAACGGCAATTGGCGGCGGTACAGTACGAGATATCTTACTTGGCCATTACCCTTTAGGTTGGGTTGAAAACCCGCAGTATCTGGCAATCACCTGTATCGCAGGTGTTATTACAACCGGACTGGCTAAATGGGTTATCAAGCTCAAAGGGCTATTCATTCGTTTGGATGCACTAGGGCTTATCGTGTTCAGTATCATTGGTACTAAGGTAGCGATGACCATGGGTCTTCACCCAATGATCTGTATGGTGTCTGCGCTAGTCACCGGTGTCTTTGGTGGTTTGCTGCGCGACCTTATCTGTCGTCAAACACCATTAGTGTTGCATGAAGAGCTATACGCGTCTGTCGCACTTGTCGCTTCAGGTTTGTACCTAGGTTTGCTTGAGCTTGGCATCAACGACGTAACGGCGACAATTGTGACGCTTGTAGTTGGTTACTTGCTGCGCATGGCGGCTGTAAGATTCAAATGGCGTTTGCCTTCGTTCCAGCTTGATCCTGAAAGCTCAGTGCATTAATAGATTAAGAGCCTTTAGCTGCTAGCTGTCTTTAATGACGATAGTCGCTAACCGGACGAATAATCCTGCTAATGTGAAAAAGGGTTGCTTCATTACGAAGCAACCCTTTTTTGTTTCTATCAATTCTATTCTAAATAAAAAGAAGCAGAATTAGATTTTTGGCGTTTCAGTTGTCACACCAAAGTTTTGACCACGGTGACGTAGCAAGTGATCAAGCAATACAATCGCTAACATTGCTTCTGCGATCGGCACCGCACGGATACCAACACATGGATCATGACGACCTTTCGTGATTAGCTGCGTTGCTTCGCCGTCTTTAGTGATCGTGTCACCAGGAACGGTAATGCTTGAGGTTGGTTTAAGCGCGATGCTTGCCACAATATCTTGGCCAGTAGAAATACCACCTAAGATACCGCCAGCATGGTTGCTGCTGAAACCTTCTGGAGTTAATGGATCACGGTGTTCACTACCGCGTTGATTAACCACATCAAAACCATCACCAATCTCAACACCTTTCACCGCATTGATGCTCATTAGAGCGTGCGCGATGTCTGCATCTAGACGGTCAAAGATTGGCTCACCAAGGCCTACAGGCACTTTAGTCGCAACCACTTGAATCTTCGCACCGATCGAGTTGCCTTCTTTTAGCAAGTCACGAATCAGTTGGTCAAATTCCGGTACTTTGTCGGCATCAGGGCAGAAGAAAGCGTTGTTTTCAATCTCGTTCCAATCCACTTTATCAATTGAGATATCACCCATTTGAGAAAGGTAAGCTTGGATTTCAACACCAAATTCTTGTTTTAGGTATTTCTTCGCAATTGCACCTGCCGCTACACGCATTGCAGTTTCACGAGCTGAAGAACGACCACCGCCACGGTAATCACGCACACCGTACTTTTGATGGTACGTATAGTCAGCGTGTCCAGGGCGGAACTTGTCTTTAATTTCGGAATAGTCTTTAGAGCGTTGGTCTGTATTTTCAATTAATAGACCAATAGAAGTGCCCGTAGTTTGGCCTTCAAACACACCTGATAAGATTTTCACTTCATCCGCTTCACGGCGAGCCGTTGTATAACGAGAAGTACCAGGGCGACGACGATCCAAATCTCTTTGAAGGTCTGCTTCGGTAATTTCTAATCCTGGTGGGCACCCATCTACGATACATCCTAGTGCGATACCGTGACTTTCTCCGAACGTGGTCACGCGGAAATGTTGTCCGATACTGTTTCCTGCCATTACTTCCTCTAAATCAGCTATTGAGCAGAAGGTTTGATTCCTAAACCGACTGGCTAATAGCTTTACTTGTCTATTCTTCGTGAATTCATAGTGGCTTTATTAACAAATGATGTAAACCCCAAAAAACGAACAATTTTAACTTTCTATTACATAAGCCGAATGAAACGAATAACAGAAGAAAATGAGTCGCGCTTGAAAAGAAGTGTTTTATGATGTGTAAAATGCAAAAAACCCGACAACTCGGAGAGTTATCGGGTTTCTTTAAATAATGGCACGCCCTGAAGGATTCGAACCTTCGACCACCTCCTTAGAAGGGAGGTGCTCTATCCAGCTGAGCTAAGGGCGCGCTACAGGAACGAATTATACGAATTCGAATCAGTAAAGCAACGGCTTTATGTAACATTCTGATCTAAGTGGGTAAAAAAAGGCCAACAAACATATAAGTGTTGGAAAATAGACCAAAGCAAACGTTTGCTTGATGGTAATCAAAAAGATTTTCTGGAATAATGCGCCAAAAACATCAGCCACTAACTTGAATATCAATACTAAGGAAATTCATGACTGCTCAAAATATTGATGGAAAGCTAATTTCTCAAACGGTTCGCTCCGAAGTTGCTGCACGTGTAAAAGCTCGTACTGAAGCTGGATTACGCGCTCCGGGCCTAGCGGTTGTTTTAGTGGGTGAAGACCCTGCTTCTCAGGTTTACGTTGGAAGTAAGCGTAAAGCGTGTGAAGAAGTTGGCTTCGTATCTAAATCTTACGACTTGCCAGCCACTGCGACAGAAGACGAATTGTTAACATTGGTAGACCAACTGAACGACGATCCAGAGATCGACGGTATTCTTGTTCAACTGCCTCTACCAGCAGGCATTGATAGCACTCACGTTCTTGAGCGTATCACGCCAGAAAAAGACGTTGATGGCTTCCACCCCTACAATGTCGGCCGTTTGGCTCAGCGCATGCCTAAGCTTCGCTCTTGCACGCCAAAAGGCATCATCACGCTGCTTGACCGTTACAACATCGACTTACGTGGTAAGCACGCGGTTGTGGTTGGCGCATCAAACATCGTAGGTCGCCCAATGACGCTAGAGCTTCTTCTAGCAGGTTGTACGACGACAACATGTCACCGCTTCACCAAAGACCTTGAAGGTCACGTGCGTCAAGCAGACATTGTTGTAGTTGCCGTTGGTAAACCTAACTTCATTCCTGGCGCTTGGATTAAGAAAGGCGCTGTTGTGGTCGATGTGGGTATCAACCGTTTGGAATCTGGCAAACTAGTGGGTGACGTTGAATACGACGTAGCGAAAGAAAGCGCAAGCTTCATCACACCTGTGCCGGGTGGTGTTGGCCCAATGACGGTGGCGAGCCTAATCGAGAACACCATGATCGCTTGTGAGCAATTTCACTCGAAGTAGTCCGCAGCGCATATAAATAAAATTAGAAAGCCGCAACGTGATGAACGTTGCGGCTTTTTGATGCTTTGGTACTTAGCTATTCGTTTTTACAACGGGGTGACTCGCTTTTGATGAAGTGCTCGTTGCTACTTATCTGGAGTCTCGACTTTTTCCGTCTGTTCAGAAGGCGGTAATAAACTAATAAGCTCACACTCCGTTGATATGAGTTTTTCCAACTCAGATCCTTGTGTAATTAAACGGAAATCACCGCCATTAATCACCCCAAGAGGAATGGCTTTAGGATACAAAGCGTTAAACTCTTTTAAATCAAATGCCTCGGTCAAACCTGTACTTTTAATTTGGCTACCCTGAGCCATCAACGAGTTAAGCTTAGAATAGGTGATCCCTTCCGAAAACAGACTTCTATTGCCATCGCGGCTCACTTGGTGCCTTTCATGTTTATTCTCTGAGGATTCAAGCTCAAACACCTTATTCTCACCAAACTCGTCTTGATAGTGCATGCTAACTAACGGGTTGGTTTGACGATAAGGCGACACGATCATCGCACGCCCTATTCCATCCAATTCCAGATTATTTTCAGCGTGGCTCGAAGCTGGGTTACCAAAATAAACATTCAAGTTTTCCATGCGCGCTAAGCGAATGCTTTCCCAGTTGGTATCGGCAAGCACACTGTTGATGTTGTGTGTCGCCAACACTTTGGCAAACTGGCGTGAAAACTGAGTCGCACCAAAGAAGATAACGCCTTGTGCCTTCTCTTGAGTGACCCCTAGCCTTCTCGCCCACCAACTCGCGGTAAGGCTCTGAATCACAACCGTACCGATGATGACCAAGAACACCATTGGCACCAGTAAATCTGCGCCTTCAATTAATTGCTTCTCTTGAAGTTTGATTGCAAACAGAGAAGAAACCGCGGCTGCAACGATCCCGCGAGGTGCCATCCAACTCAAAAACCATTTATCCGCCGAATTAAGATCCGTACCGATCCCGCTGATCCACACGCTTAACGGGCGAGCCACCAACATAACCACCGCTAGCAACCCAATACCGCCCCAACCTATCGAAAGGAAAGCCCCCGAATCGAGTCGACTGGCTAACAGAATAAACAACGCAGAAATAAGTAACACGGTCAGGGTTTCTTTGAATTCGATGATGTCTTCGATGTCCAAGCCCTTCACGTTGGCAAGCCAGATCCCCATGATGGTCACGGTTAATAAACCCGATTCTTCACTCAGATCATTAGAAAACGAGAACGCCGCCAACATTAGCGTCAGCACAGCCACATTACGTAAATAGTGCGGTACCCAATGCCCTTGCAGCATCTTGGCAATCAAATGGCCACCGATGATCCCTAAGCCTAAACCTATGACTAACGTCAGGCCCAGAGCTGACAGAACGTGTCCGGTAGGGTCGGCAGAAGAAACAATGTACTCGTAGACGAGAACCGCAAACAGAGCGCCAATCGGATCAATTACTATCCCTTCCCATCGCAAGATACTGCCTAACGAAGATTTAGGCTGAATACTGCGAAGCATGGGCACGATTACCGTAGGGCCAGTTACCACAACTAATGCACCAAACAGTGCGGCTAACGGCCAACTGAAGTCCACAAAGTAGTATGCCCCCACCACGATACACGCCCATGTAATCAACATGCCGAAACTCACGAGGTGAGTCACCATCCGGCCATGGCCTCTGATTTCTTTGAAATTTAGGGTCAATGCTCCTTCAAACAAGATGATGGCAACCCCTAAGGAGATCATAGGAAACAGCACATCACCGAAAATGGCATCGGGATTTAGAATATTCAGGCCGGGACCTAACAATAGGCCAACGATAAGGAGAGGGAGAATGGCGGGAAGACGTAAACGCCAGCCGAGCTGCTGACAAGCTAAAGACAAGAGTCCAATTAACGCCAAAGAAGAAGTAATCGACAAATCCATTTGTGCCCCTAAAAGGTTTGCACCACACCCTGTGGTACAAACTATTCAATGAAATAAGAAAGCCTACGTTCTTACACTATAGGCTCTCTTTTTCACGCTAACCGAATATTATTGTGATTAATCAGTCACTTTACTATAGGGGGAGTAAAGTCATGATCAGTTAACTATAGAGAAAGTACAACACCAGCAATAGCAGCACTCATTAGGTTAGCAAACACACCTGCACAAATTGCTTTGAAGCCATATTGTGAGATGAAAGAGCGACGCTCTGGAACTAAGCTACCCAAACCACCGATCAAAATTGCCATGGTAGAGATGTTAGCAAAGCCACATAGAGCAAAAGTTACGATCGCTTGAGAGTGCTCACTCAGTGCCTCTTTAGCATCCATTAGTTGGATGAAAGCCACGAACTCGTTCACGACAATCTTGTTACCGATCAATGAACCTGCAACCACAGCCTCAGACCACGGTACACCGATTAGCCATGCAACGGGTGCAAACACATAACCTAGGATAAGTTCGAAGCTTAGGTTTACGCCAAACCAGCCACCAACAATACCTAACAAGCCATTCAGCATTGCTATCACACTGATAAAGGCCAAAAGTGTCGCACCCACTGCAACGGCAATACGAAGTCCAGACATAGCCCCATCTGCCATTGCCTCAACTACGTTTGTTGCTCGTGGAATTTCAACGTCAGACTCAATATTTTCTTGAGCGTCATCTGCGCTACCTGGTACTAAGATCTTAGCCATCAATAGGCCAGCAGGTGCAGACATAAATGCAGCTGCGATCAGGTAATTTAGATCAACGCCAAGCGATGCGTAACCCACTAGCGTACCACCAGCGACAGAAGCCAAACCACACACCATCACAGCAAACAGTTGTGAATCCGTCATGTGCTTCAAGTAAGGCTTAACCACCAATGGAGCTTCAATCATGCCAACGAAAATGTTTGCAGTCGCAGACAGTGACTCCGCACGACCTGTGCCCAAGAACTTTTGTAGTGCGCCACCGATAAGGTTGATCACCTTTGGCATAAAGCCGATGTGGTACAAGCCTGAAATCAGTGCAGAGAAAAAGATAATGATGCCTAGAACGTTAATCGCGAAAACAAATCCGTTATTCGTTAGGCCACCAAATAGGAAGTTAATCCCCTCTTGACCGTAGTTGATCAAGCTAGATACCGCACCTGTGGCTGCATTCAACGCTTCTTTACCCATTGGTACATACAGAACCAACAGCGCGAATGAGATTTGTAATAAGAAAGCCAAAGAGACTGTTCTTAGTGGAATATTTTTTCTGTCCGTAGATAGTAACCAAGCGGCAACTAAAATAGTGATAATTCCAAGTAGGGAAGCCATGTGCGTCAACCTAAAAGTTGTAGGTAGGAAAGGCGACGCATTCTATAGAGGAAATCGTTTGCGGCAAGCTGAGGTTGTTAATGTGATGTTGGGGTAATCACGATTTAACTATGAGTATAATTAAGTTATTGAATTTTAATAATTAACTTTGATTAAAAAGCGTACTTTTTCCATATGGAAATTATATTTATAGATTAGGAAACAGTTAGCGATGCAGTTCAACGCAAGTTTTGAGGTTTTTGTCCCAATACGTCGGCGACCCGATATGATCTTTAATGAACTCAATCACTGCCGAAAGCTTCTTCGGCATATTCTTTCGGCTCGGGTAAACGGCATAGAATGGCATCAGCTGACTGGCTCTCCACTCTGGCAATACTTGAATGAGCTTGCCCGTTCTAAACTCTTCTTTCACTAAGTAAGTCGCCAAATAAGCAACGCCCCACCCTGATACTGCCGCGTCTCGTACTGCCTCAGCCAAATCGACTGAGTAATCGCCCGCGACTTTGACGCTGAGGTTTTCTTGCCCGTTGTCAAACGCCCACGATGTGTAATCTCGTTCACGGCTGCGATAGATAAGACAGTTATGGTCAATCAAATCGGAAGGTACATGTGGCGTCCCAGCCTTAATCAGATAATCCGGTGACGCAGCCACCACAAACTGACTGTCGGCTAATCGCTGCGCAATGTAACCTTCAGGCAAATCTTCATTGTTGGTGATCCAGAGATCCAAGCGCTCTTCAATCATGTCCACCTTATAGTCGAACAAGTGGACCTCGATTCTCAACTGAGGATAAAGCTGTCTGAGTTGATCAATCGCCGGAATGATATGGAGTGTGCCAAATGACTGCGACAAACCGACGCGTAGTATTCCAGAGATATCATCGCGCTGGCTGTCCATATCCATCTGAGCTGCTTTCACCGTGTTAAACAGCTGCTCACAATGTTGATAGAACACGTCTCCCGCTTCAGTGAGCGTTAAGCTTCGTGTTGTCCTTTGCACCAGCTTGATGCCTATAGAGTCTTCAAGCAAAGCGACTTGCTTACTGATATGGGACACCGAAACGTTCAAGCTTTTTGCAGCACTGGTAAAGCCTTCGTGCTTGATCAGCGCATGGAATATCACCATCTGTGCAGCTCTATCTGTTAGCACAAGATCACCTTATTAAATCTCTGAAATATAAAATCAAAAAGGACTCCGAAGAGTCCTTTAGTTCGTTCTGCCTATGGTAGGCCAAATGCTATTCAAAGCGACTTAGGTCTGTTAATCAAACTTAATTCTGTCGGCTAGATGGCTTACTGCCAAAGCAAAGTAGTAAGAACGATTCCACTTCATTAACACATTGTAGTTGTTGTAAATGAGGTACGAACGTCCGGTTTCATCATCCGGCATTATCAACCACGCTTGGATGTCTTCATCAAGCGTTGGTAGTGGGCGGTCGTCATAACGCTTAATACCGAGTTCAGACCACTCTTTTAGATATTTCGCTTTGTCTTCGTCTCGGCCTTGCATATCAATAGACACAGTTGATGGAACGTGTACCTGACGACCCCAAGTATATTTGTCCTCCCAGCCTGATTGGCTGAGATAGTTAGCCGCCGAAGCAAATACGTCTTCTTCTGTGCCCCAAATGTCTTTCTTACCGTCGCCGTTACCATCAGCGGCATACGCTAAGAATGAGCTTGGCATAAACTGAGGTTGACCCATCGCACCAGCCCAAGAGCCTTTCATCTCTTTTGGTGCAATATGGCCTTGATCAAGAATCTTCAATGCCGCCATCGCTTCGCTACGGAAGAAAGCTTCTCGGCGTCCTTCATAAGCCATGGTCGTTAGGGCGTCGATAACGCTGTAATTGCCCGTGAACTTACCAAAATTACTCTCAACGCCCCATAGCGCGACAATGAATCTTGGTTGAACACCATATTCATCACCAATACGCTTTAACGCGGTGTAATGCTCCTTGTAGAGTGACCTTGCTTGCTTCACTTTCCAATCTGGAACCGCTCGTGGAATGTATTCATCCAGAGTCAGTTTTTTCTCAGGTTGGTTTTTGTCGGCTTTTACCGCTCTTGGCTTAAACGTTACACCATCAAAGGCTTCATCAATGATCGCTTCAGAGATGCCTTCTTCACGGCCTTGTTGTTTTAGTTTTTCTACATATTGCTCGAAGCTCAGTTCTTCAGCTTGTACTGAACTTATGGTCAGGCTATTACCCAATAGTAATGCCGACACAGCCAATATGGTTTTCGAAAATTTACTCAACGATCACTCCTCCTTGAATTGAGGTGGCTATCACTCTTCGTCTTGAGATTTCTGTTGAGCTTTACGCTCTTTATGAAGCTCAAGTTCGTTAACTGGTGGTGGCGGAACCTGTAAAAAGAAACCATCGGTATTCAGTGATTCTTTCACTTTTTCGATGTTTACTTGAGCCAGTTTACGGCCATCCATTTTAATTACCATTACAAAACTAGGTTTACCAAACATTTGCATCAATGCGTCAGGAACTTGTGAAAAATCATCCTTCTTAGGGATATAAAGGTATGTTCCTTCTTTCTTTGAGCTTTTATATATAGAACACAGCATGACAAACCTTTTAATTGATTATGACTACAAAACTCTCACTTGCGAGATCAATAGTTTATGTTAGGGAAATATTAAGAACAAAACGTCCATTTGACAACAAGATTACTTGCTGTGCTTGGTTTGGGAATATAACATGATAAACCTAGTTTCAGGCAATGCCCTTTATTTTATTGATAAAGAAATTGTACTAATCCGCTATTGAGGTCCTGTAGTTTTTCGATGTCTAGTAACCCAGATCTAAAAGGTAGCAGCTTTACGCTATCTGTTTTGCACTTATCCGATGATCAAGTCGAAAATGCAGTCTCTTTTCTTCAAGAGAAAGTAGACCAAGCACCTACGTTTTTCGCTGCCGCACCTGTTGTTATCAACATCAGTAAAGTCGCGGGCGATATCGATTTTGTGCAACTTAAAAATGGTATATCTCAAGCGGGCATGATCCCGGTTGGTGTGGCAGGCTGTTCTGATAAGCGAATGCAAAACCTCGCTAAAGAAGCCGGTTTTGCAGTGATGACGGCAAGCAAGTCGCCATCTCAAGCTCCAGCGAAAATGGCACCAATCAAAGTGATTAGAACCCCTATTCGTTCTGGTCAGCAGGTTTATGCGAAAGATGGCGATCTATTGATACTCAGCCATGTGAGTGCAGGCGCGGAAGTGATTGCCGATGGCAGCATCCATATTCATGGCACTTTACGCGGCCGTGCGATTGCAGGTGCAAGTGGTCAAACTGAAGCAAAAATAATTTGTAATGACTTACAAGCCGAGCTGGTTTCCATTGCTGGAAATTACTGGCTCAGCGATCAAATTGAAAGCGAGTACTGGCAGAAGAAAACCATGTTCAGTATGGCAAACGATGTATTACACGTTGATGTCCTCGCAATATAAGAGAAATAAAAGGAAAACAGAATGGCACGCATTATCGTTGTAACGTCAGGTAAAGGCGGGGTAGGCAAAACGACCTCCAGTGCAGCTATTGCCTCGGGTCTGGCTTTAAAAGGAAAGAAAACCGCAGTTATCGACTTTGATATCGGTCTGCGTAACCTAGATTTAATCATGGGTTGTGAGCGTCGTGTTGTGTACGACTTCGTTAATGTTATCAATGGTGAAGCGACGCTGAACCAAGCTATGATCAAAGACAAGCGTACAGAAAACCTGTTCATTCTTCCTGCTTCTCAAACTCGTGATAAAGACGCACTAACAAAAGATGGCGTTCGTCGTGTGTTTGATGAATTGGATGAAATGGGCTTTGATTTCATCATCTGTGATTCTCCTGCGGGTATCGAGCAAGGCGCTCTGATGGCGTTGTACTTCGCTGATGAAGCGATTGTAACCACGAACCCAGAAGTCTCTTCAGTACGTGATTCAGACCGTATTCTAGGTATTCTTGACTCTAAATCTCGTCGTTCAGAAGACGGCTTGGAGCCAGTGAAAACACACCTTCTACTCACTCGCTACAATCCAGCACGCGTAACTCAAGGTGAGATGCTCAGTGTTGAAGACGTTGAAGAAATCCTGCACATCTCTCTACTGGGTGTAATTCCAGAGAGCCAGGCAGTACTGAACGCATCGAACAAGGGTGTGCCAGTTATCTTTGACGAAGCAACCGACGCAGGTATGGCTTACAATGATACTGTAGAGCGACTACTGGGTAGCCAAGTGGACTTCCGTTTCTTAACGGAACAGAAGAAAGGCATCTTCAAAAGACTGTTCGGGGGCTAATACGCAATGTCATTATTAGAGTTTTTTAGACCACAGAAAAAGACAACCGCAAACCTAGCCAAAGAACGTTTGCAGATCATTGTTGCTGAGCGACGCAGCCATGACGACCCTGCTCCATCATACTTACCGCAACTGAAAGAAGACATCTTGAAGTGTATTGCGAAGTACGTTGAAGTCGATCCATCAATGGTTGATCTGACGTTCGAACATAAAGATGACGACATCTCAGTATTAGAGTTGAACGTTAAGCTTCCAGAAGAAGATCGGTAATTAGAGCCTGAGCTGTGCTTATCAATATTCAATAAAAAAGAGAGCCTAGGCTCTCTTTTTTGTGTCTGAAACTTTTATCTCTAAAGCATTCGTTGTTTACTGCAGATATACAGTTACTTGATTGCTTTGTTTAACTTCTCGCCAACTACGTCTAGACGCCAACCTTGCATGACATCAGGTAGCTTCTCTGGGTTACGATCGTACTTCCAAATCCAGCTTAACACTTGGTTAAGTTGCTTCTTCGATGCCAAAAACTCGGTCGCTAAACCACTGTGTTGCGATGCTGTTTTCACTTCATCTTTCAGCACTTTGAAGAGTTGCTTGTAGCCAGGGAAGTCCATTAGACGTTCTACTGGTGCTGGGTACTCTTCTTCTGGTGTATGTTCCGCTAACTTTACGATTGAGCTGATCTTCGCACCATGGCGACGTACAGAGCGGTAATCAAAACCTTCCTGCTCCATATGCTTAGGATCTTTCATCGCGAAACGAGCCACTGCCCATAGGTCTTGTTCTTTAAAGACAAAGTTCAACGCTAAGTCACGCTTAATCGCTTCTTTTAAACGCCAAGTTGCTAGCGGTCTTAAAATCGCTAGCTGTTGAGGTTTTAGCTGCCACGCGCCTTTAATATCAAGGTAAGCGTTGTCTGGGTTTGCTTTACGGATGCGCTTAGCTACTTGTAAATCAGACTCTTGTTGCGCCGCTTCCCACCAGCCTGCTTCCATCACTTTTTCGAGAAGCTTGTTGTACATTGGCATCAAGTAGTGAACGTCTGCCGCTGCATAGTCGAGTTGCTTTTGAGAAAGCGGACGCGCTAGCCAGTCAGTACGAGATTCACTCTTATCTAGGTCAACACCTACAAACTCAGAAACTAGAGCCGCAAAGCCAGTTGAAAGACCATGACCTAAGAAGGCTGCCATGATCTGCGTATCAACCATTGGTGTTGGCGTACAGCCAAATGCGTTCTGGAATACTTCTAGATCTTCGCCACACGCATGTAACACTTTCAGTACTGACGTGTCTTTCAACAGCCCAACAAACGGGGTCATTTCATCAAGAGCAATAGGATCAATCAGTGACAGCGTTTCACCATCAAATAACTGAATTAAGCCTAATTGAGGGTAATAGGTTCTTGTACGAACGAACTCTGTATCAAGCATAACAACATCGGCTTCACGTGCTTGTTGGCAAACTCGCTCAAGGTCTTTAACTTGGGTAATGATTTGATAATCCACAAAACTCTCACTGATTTTACTTTGATCGCCGGATACAAAAATGCCGACATTAACTGTCGGCATTCTAACACCATTTTTCAGCGCTCGCTTAGATTAAGCGCCTGAATGGTTTCGGGGGCTAATTTCTCGCAAACCCGTGATTACTCGCTTGCGCGTTTGGCAAGCTCTGCGTCATTTTCTTCACGAAGCACTCTGCGCAAGATTTTGCCTACATTGGTTTTTGGTAGTTCTTCACGGAACTCAATCAATTTAGGGATCTTGTAGCCAGTTAGGTGTTCACGACAGTGCGCGATAATGTCTTCTTTGGTTAGGCTAGGGTCACGTTTCACAACGTAAATCTTAACCAGCTCACCAGACACCTCATGAGGTTGGCCGATAGCCGCAACTTCTAACACTTTGCCATGCAGAGCCACAACATCTTCAATCTCGTTCGGGTAAACGTTGAAGCCTGACACTAGAATCATGTCTTTCTTACGGTCTACGATGTACAACAAGCCTTCGTCATCAAACTTAACGATATCACCAGTCGATAACCAACCATCTTGGTCGATCACTTCTTTGGTCGCTTCTGGACGTTGCCAGTAGCCTTGCATCACTTGAGGACCACGAACCTGCAATTCACCCACTTGGTCATTACCAACCACTTTACCTTCATCATCAACAATACGAACTTCAGTTGATGGTACTGGTAGGCCGATTGCACCTGTGTAGTCTTTCAGATCGTATGGATTACCTGTGACCAAAGGAGCACATTCGGTTAAACCATAGCCTTCAAGTAGGTGGACACCTGTCGCTTTCTTCCATTGCTCAGCAACAGCGCGTTGAACCGCCATACCACCGCCAACAGATAAACGCATGTTACTGAAGTCCAATTCGTGGAAATCTTCGTTATTCACGAGCGCATTGAACAAGGTGTTTACGCCAGTAATCGCGGTAAACGGAACCTTTTGCAGCTCTTTAATAAAGCCAGGAATGTCACGAGGGTTAGTAATTAGAAGGTTACGACCACCCATCTCAACAAACAGTAAGCAGTTCACCGTCAGTGCAAATACGTGGTAAAGCGGTAATGCCGTTACAACCAACTCGCGGCCTTCTTGCAGAACAGGACCGTAAGCCCCTTTCGCTTGAAGTACGTTCGCAATCATATTGCGGTGCGTTAGGATTGCGCCCTTCGCTACACCTGTTGTACCACCAGTGTACTGTAGGAACGCGATGTCATCACCCGCCATGAACGGTTTCACATATTGAAGACGACGACCTTTGTGCAGCGCTTTTCTGAATGAGATAGCACCCGGCAGATCATACTTAGGCACCATGCCTTTTACGTATTTCACTACGAAGTCGACAATCGTACCTTTCGCTCGTGGCAGCATTTGCCCCAAGCTGGTTAGCACAACGTGTTTAACCGGAGTTTTATCAACGACTTTTTCTAGCGTGCTCGCAAAGTTAGAAACGATAACAATCGCCTTTGCGCCAGAGTCATTCAATTGATGTTCAAGTTCACGAGGCGTGTACAGTGGGTTGACGTTCACTGCAATCATACCTGCACGCAGTACACCAAAGAGTGCAATTGGGTATTGCAGCAGGTTTGGCATCATCAGCGCGACACGATCGCCTTTCTTCAGTTTTAGATCATTCTGCAGGTAAGCAGCAAAAGCACGACTGCGCTCTTCAAGCTTACGGAATGTCATGATAGACCCCATGTTCTCGAATGCTGGTTGGTCTGCGTACTTCTGTACTGACTGTTCGAACATTTCAATAAGAGATGGGTACTGATCTGGGTTGATCGTCTCTGGTACGTCACTTGGATAACGTGAAAGCCAAGGTTTGTCCACTATGTTACTCCTCGTTTATCAGCTGACGACTGCTTCGCCGCTTTTTATCATTGCGGTATTACAGCACAGCTTTAGTGCATGAGCACTAAAAGGCTCAAACACTTGTTTAAATTTTGTTAACTACACCAAGAATTAGCTCTGAAACTAGCTCTGGGCTCTCTAAATGGCAATGATGTCCGCCAGGAACAGTCTCTATATGCAGAGGACTATGCACTGATTTGTAGCGATTATGCTGCAAATGTCGGAATCCATCATTTCCTAAAACTATTAATTGAGGGCATTCAATAGCCGCCATGATCGCTTCAGCATGCGCTTGTGACATTCGATATAACGAGTCACATTTTAGGTTAGGGTCGCATCGCCATTGCCAAGAGTTATCAAACTCGGCACTACCTTGAGCTACAGTTGCTTGACTAAGAGCAACTTGATCTACAATTGCTTGTTCAAAAGCAGCTTGAGTAACAACAGTCCGATCAACATTACTTAGCTCAACGATTCCTCGTTCAACAATAGGAGCAATGAGTTCTGCTTTGATTTGATTGGCGTGAGCTCTCAGCTTAATAGCATCCTCAAGACTTGCCAGAGGACGTGAAGGCTTTCTTCGCTGTCGAAGACGACTGAGTACCCCATCTCTCAAACGAGAGACTGTTTCGTGGGGAGCTTCTGAAAGAGGTCCATGACCTTCAATTTGAATTAATCCTGACACCTTTTCAGGAAAGGCGGCACTATAGCAACTTGCGATCAATGCACCAAGTGAATGTCCTACCAGTACCAGTCTGTTTGGCGATAATTTAGTCACCAACTGATGCAAATCATCAATATAGTCGTGAAATGGGTAATAACTTCCCGGTTTATGCGACGAGAAACCGTGTCCGAAGAGATCGATAGCAACGAGGTGAGTATCTGGAGAAAGCTTGGCTATTTGCGGCATAACCTGAGTGAAACTTGCAGAATTATCTAGCCAACCATGAATAAAAACGACCGTCGTTGCGGTCGTTTTTGAGTTGCCAATCTGTTGTGTTGCAAGCGTCCCGCTCGCAAGGGAATATGACTTTTCAATCATTGATTGTATGGTGTCCCTATCGTTTAGTGTGTCGATTTCAGGTTCAACTATTCCACATCTTGAATCACACGGCCTGACTTAGGCATGGTTTGAAAGCTGCGACAATGCAAACTGCGGCAAGAGTAATAGGTTGGCGCAAAGTCGTTGATGACCACTCGCTCAGTAATCTGCCATAAACGTTGGTTGTAGACATTCATTACTGGGAAGGTATAAGGGTAATCACCAACGGTGCCATCTTCAGTACCACTTGATGTTCCAACCAAGGTGACTAAACGGCCTTCAGCAAAGCTCAAAGGTTCTACATAACCATCAATGTAACCAACAAAACGCCCTTTTGGCTCGGCATCAATATCTGGCTTACCGTTGCTTGAGATCGGCAAGTTAACCACTTCAACACGAGTCTTATCTTGTAAGTTAGTGACTTTAGCTATCACACCACCTAAGCGAACATCACCAGCGTCTGGCACCGTGTTTACCCACTCTTGGTAGTCAGTTACCACCTGTTCAGAGTTTGCATTAAGTTCTTCTGGTAGAGATGAGCAACCCATCACCATCGAAGAGAAGGCGACAAGGAAAAATAAGCGAGATTTAGAAATGAGAGAAAACATAATGCTGGTCCTTAGAAAAGGATAAATGAAAGCACAAAGCTAGATATAAATATCGACCCCAATAAGCTTCGCAAGTTCCTCTTTTTTAGCTTGATTCATCACGTCCATATACTCCTCCATCGCACGTCGTCCACGCCCTTTTGGAAGATCATATTGAACCTGAGCTTTGTGGATCTCAGATTCTTTGACTTGGCGAATCGAATGCGAGACAGCATTCGCGACCTTAGTTGGCTGACCAACTGAGGTTTTTGCATCGCCTTTTTTTACCTCGTTCTTTTTGTTGGTTCGATTGGTTTTGGATGTATTGCCTATCGAAGAAGGAGGTAAGCCGTTTAGTGAAACCATGCTTAAAGAGTTTATTACCTGATGTTAATGATTGTGTATCTGTTTTTATTTTGGCTCTGCAAAGTGAATGCAAAGCCAAAATAATACGTACTTACTCTCGACCTGGCAGTTTTTTCCACGTCACTTTATCACGAAGATAAACAGGCTCAGACTCTTCTGCTGCAACCGCTTTACCTTCTGCGTAAGCAAATTGAGCAAGGAACGCCATATCTTGAGCTTCTGGAAACAGGACTTCACACGCTTTGGTGTTAATCGCTAGTGTGTCCATGTGCTCTGCATACGCTTCCCAACCGGTGCCGACTTTTGCCCATGTCTCAGAATCCGCTTTAAGCTGCGCAGCTAATTCGCTTGGAGGCGTAACACATTCCGCATCAACCGCAGTCCAACGACCATCATCTTCACGGCTGTAACGAGCCCAGTATACTTCACTCATGCGAGCATCAATCGCTGTAGCTACGTGAGTTTCACCAAATTTACGGTAGCTGCCTTGCGCCATCGCTGCCAGTGTAGATACACCGATCATCGGTAAATCAGCACCAAAAGCTAAGCCTTGAGCAATACCAATACCAATACGTACACCCGTGAAGCTGCCTGGGCCTTGGCCAAACGCGATTGCGTCGATATCGGTTAAAGCGATGTTCGCTTCTTTCAGTACTTCATCAACCATAGGTAGAATTTTTTTCGTATGGTCTCGAGGAGCCTCTTCGCTACGTGCGAACACCTGGTCACCCATTACTAGTGCAACTGAACAGTTTTCAGTTGCGGTATCTACTGCAAGAATTTTCGCGCTCATTCGTGTCTCAAATATTCGTTATCTAATCTAAAAATAATGGCTAAGCTCAACAATGCCAATTACTCAGCAGCGGTTGAATGGTCTTTAGCTAAGAATTCTTTAATGATCCCTAAGTCACGGGTACGTGGGATAGGCGGTAAACTCGCCAAAAACACACCACCGTAATCGCGGGTCACCAAGCGGTTATCGCAAATAATTAAAGCGCCATTATCACGTTTATCACGTATCAATCGGCCGACACCTTGTTTCAAGGTAATCACAGCGTCTGGCAACTGTACTTGTGCAAAAGGATCACCCCCTTTTAGCTTACAGTCCTCGATTCGAGCCTTAAGTAAAGGGTCATCAGGGGCTGTAAAGGGCAATTTATCGATGATAACACAGCTTAATGCGTCGCCCCTAACATCTATCCCCTCCCAGAAAGCACCTGTAGCCACCAGCAATGCGTTACCTAATTCCATGAATTCGGCTAAGGTTTTTTGCTTACTTGTCTCACCTTGCAATAGAACGGGAACCGAGAGGGTTTCACGGAATCGCTCCCCCAACTCTTTCATCATGCTGTGTGAAGTACACAAGAAGAAACAGCGGCCTTGGTTTTGCTCAATCACAGGAGTCAGCATTCTTACTAGCTTATCCGCGAGACCGGGGCTATTCGGTTCTGGAAGATAACGAGGCACACACAAGCGCGCTTGATTCGGATAATCAAACGGGCTCGGCAGTGAAAACTGTGCCGACGGTTTTAACCCTAATCGAGAAGTAAAGTGTTCGAAATCATCCGACACCGCCAAGGTTGCTGAGGTAAACACCCATGCGCCCGGCTTCAGCTCAATCTGTTCGTGGAATTTATCGGCGACAGAAAGCGGTGTGATATGCAGAGCAAAGTGGCGCGGTGTAGTGTCATACCAATACGAATAGCCAGTGATCGACACATCGCACACACGTTCGATACGCGACTTAATCATATTTGCGCGTTCGAAAGCGGTATCTAACAGCTGGCTTCGCCCAAGTGCTAACTTCAATACATCAACAGCAAGTTGCAGAGCATCTTGCAAACGAACTAACTCGCGTGCAATCGACTCGGATTTCAAAGCTTCGCGCCAGTTACCACGAAAGCCGGTATCACCAAGCACAATACGCAGATCGGCTGACGATTGAACGAGCCTATCCCCTACTTTCTGTAGCTGACGCATGTCTTTGGCTTCAGTTCGGTAAGCAATTTCAATGTCTTTGGCTAACTCTTGGATCTGTCGACTGGAAACCGATTGTCCGAAGTACTGGCTGGCGATGTCAGGAAGTTGATGTGCTTCATCGAAAATAAACACGTCAGCTTCAGGTATCAATTCGCCAAATCCGGTTTCTTTGATCGCCAAATCAGCTAGGAAAAGGTGGTGGTTTACGACCACCACATCGGAATCCATCGCTTTTTTACGCGCTTTAAGCACAAAGCAATCGGTATAGCTTGGGCACTCTTTACCCAAGCAATTATCATTGGTCGAGGTAATGGTTGGAATAACCGGGCTGTCTTCAGCGATATCATCACAATCGCCTAAATCACCCGTTTGAGTGGATGACGACCAACTACGAACTTTGACTAACTGAGCCAGCAGCGTTGGATCGGTATGAGCACCATGACTCTCGATCATTTGGCGGCTGAGTCTGTCCAAACACAAATAGTTTGAACGTCCTTTGAGCAACGCAACTTGACCATAAAAGCCAAGCGCATCGACCATCAAGGGTAAATCTCGGTGAAACAGCTGTTCTTGAAGGTTTTTAGACCCCGTACTAATGATGGTTTTCTTGCCACTAAGCAGCGCAGGCACTAGGTAAGCAAACGTCTTACCAGTACCTGTTCCAGCCTCAACAACCAACTGGCTTTGATTTTCAATAGCTTGTGAAACCGCTTCAGCCATGTCTAACTGAGCTTGTCTTGGTTGAAACCCAGGGATAGCTTTGCCCAGAGCGCCATCAACAGAAAACGTTTTAGATATCATAGAGTACGAAGTTTAGAAAAAGAGAAGGAGAATTATGGCAGGTTTAGTGAGCCGGCGCGAATCAAGAATGACTTCGCACCGGAGGTGTTTGGTTTGGCTTGACGTGGCTTAAGTTACCTTGAAGGTAAGAATTGAAGAAGTAGGAATTAGAGAATCGTTTTTATTTTCGACTGAGATAACGTGATAGCCAAGGAGCACCTTCAAAATGGTTATCACCAGGCTGTATGGCTTTCGCTGCATCGGTTGGTGAGGTCTTACTTTCCCACATTTCATCTAGAACATGACCATCTAATTCGGTACCTCTCGCCAATGAATTCACTCGCTTGCAGTACAGTTTTTTGGCTAGTAACTCTTTATCCATAAGTATCACCTCTATTTTTGGCCAAGGCGTAAATGCCTCGGTTGAAGTTCAAATGCGTACTACGGTCAAAACTTTTAAAAATGAAGCTTCTGCCTGTTTTTCTATCTAAAAACTGATATTTCTATATCAAACAATTTATCAAAGCGATAAATGAGCAGCAGAATTTGTTGAAACCAACTTGATAATAGATTAATTATAACGGTGATATTGCGGCTCAGTTCACCGTTCGACGGCCTGCATTAAATTTGAAGAATCCCGATTTCATATAATAAGTGCAACATTTCATGGAAGTAAGATGCAAATGGAAAGAAAAACTTTACTAACACATTGTACTGATGCCCCCGGCCTCATCTCTAAGATCACCAATATTTGTTATAAGCACCAACTCAATATTATTCACAACAATGAGTTCGTAGATAACACAAGTGGCCACTTCTTTATGCGCACCGAGCTTGAAGGGTATTTCAATGACGAAACCTTACTTGCCGATTTAGATCAAGCCCTGCCACCAAATACGAAACGTAAGCTTGTTGATTCGTCTCGCAAGCGTGTTGTGATACTCGTGACCAAGGAAGCACACTGCCTTGGCGACATTCTAATGAAGAACTTCGATGGCAGCTTAGACGTTGAAATTGCGGCCGTTGTCGGTAACTACGACATTCTACAAAGCCTAACCGAGCGTTTTGACATCCCTTACCACCATGTTTCTCACGAAGGGCTAAACCGTGAAGAACATGAGAAGAAGATGCTAGAAGTGATTGACCAGTACGAGGCGGATTACCTTGTTTTGGCTAAGTACATGCGAGTGCTGACACCAGGTTTTGTTGAAAAATACCACCACAAGATCATCAATATCCACCACAGCTTCTTGCCAGCATTTATTGGCGCGAAGCCATACCAACAAGCGTATGAGCGCGGCGTGAAGATCATTGGCGCAACGGCACACTTTGTGACGAATGATTTGGATGAAGGTCCAATCATCAAGCAAGATGTTATCCCTGTGGATCACAACTTCAGCGCGAAAGACATGGCACAAGCCGGTCGTGACGTAGAGAAGAATGTATTAAGTAAGGCGTTAAACAAGGTGATCAATGATCATGTGTTTGTTTACGGCAACAAGACTGTAATTCTGTAAATCGGATATTCGATTTCCGGTAAGACTTCCAGTTAGAACCCAATAAAAAACGCGCAATAGGGAAAGCCCATCGCGCGTTTTTTGTATCTGATGATCAGACTCGCTTTGAGAGATTCCCGACTACGCTCCTTCGTCGCTATCGGGAATGACGAACTCGGTGATGAACCTTCGAGCTATAGGCTCTAACATACGCTCTCGAACGCTCAGTCTGTCACTATCCAGATAGACTCTGGAAAATTTCATCAAACACCCCGTCATTCCGACGAGCCAAGGCGAGATCAGGAATCTCTTTCCTAGCAACTCTCTATTCAAATTAAGCCTGTTCTGATTCCACAATCTTCTTCAAAGAGTGTGGATGCAGCTTGATGCAAATCCCTTGATGTTTAAAAGCCACTGTTGGGTTATTCAAGCGTTCACCCTCGCCTTTCGGGCTAGAGAGTTTGATCTTAACGCCTTGCTCACCCAGCGTTTCAAAGTTAGCAGCGAACTGCGGGTAAGTTTCTTTAAGATCCGCTAGATACTCATCAGCTGTTTGGGCATGAGAAGGAATCACAAACTCTACATGTTCCCAATCTTGGCTTGGGTAAATCTTACCTTCTGCTGGATATGGCAGCTCCAAACATTCAATTTTCCAGCCAAGGCTTTGCAAGGGTTCATCGAAAGCCAACACCACAATTGGACGACCATTAATCATCGCCTCAGAAATCATAGAGCCGTACTCAGACCACGCTTGATGGGCAGATTTCGCTAGCTCAGTGTCATTGATTCGCAGCGCAATATGATCCGCTTGAGCAAAGCTTAAATCCAAACCTAATGTATTTCCTAGGCTCTCGATTTTTGCCATAAAAGTATCAAGGCGGGCGATCATTTGTTGTGGTTCTAGTTCAGCTTGCTTCAGGCTCATCATCATTGTCTGTGTTCTCCAAATAATGGCTGCATGTTATCAGTTTTGCCTTTTGCAACAAGCGTTGCTTTTACAAAAAACACTCAATAACTATGTTCTTTTCGCTCCTTAAACATGCAAACGCGTCTTGCTAAAAGTCGATTGTCAAAAACCACTCAGGAAATGTTAATTTTCTATCAATTCGACCTATAAGAACCCCCACAAAATTGGTATGATTAACGCCATTTTTGTGAACTTAAACAGTGTCTGTTGTTCATTTCGGCATTAAATCGTTAACTAGATGCATAATTAACCAATTTAATGACCTCGAAATAACGGCCACTCTTATCATCCTTGAATTGAAGGAAACGCGTGTGAATATCCAAGCACTTATTAATGACAAAGTATCTCAGGCTCTAGAAGCCGCAGGCGCACCTGCAGGCTCTCCTGCGGCTGTTCGCCAATCTGCAAAACCACAATTTGGTGACTACCAAGCAAACGGCGTTATGGGCGTTGCTAAGCGACTAGGCACTAATCCTCGAGAGTTTGCTCAAAAAGTATTGGACGTTCTAAACCTAGACGGTATCGCTTCTAAAGTAGAAATCGCAGGCCCAGGTTTCCTTAACATCTTCCTAGATGAAGCTTTCCTAGCACAACAAGCAGACGCAGCATTGGCTGATTCTCGCCTTGGTGTTGCAGTAGCAGAAACACAAACAATTGTTGCGGATTACTCTGCACCAAACGTTGCGAAAGAGATGCACGTTGGTCACCTACGTTCAACCATCATCGGTGATGCGGTCGTTCGTACTCTTGAGTTCCTAGGCCACAACGTTATCCGTGCTAACCACATCGGTGACTGGGGTACTCAATTTGGTATGCTTATCGCAAACCTTGAGCGCGTTCAGGCTGAGTCTGGCGAAGTTTCAATGGAACTTGCTGACCTTGAAGGCTTCTACCGTGAATCTAAAAAGCTTTACGATGAAGACGAAGAGTTCGCAGTTAAAGCTCGTGGCTACGTTGTTAAACTACAAAGCGGCGACGAGTTCTGCGCAGAGATGTGGAAGAAGCTTGTTGACGTAACAATGATTCAAAACCAACGCAACTACGATCGCCTAAACGTGTCTCTAACGCGTGATGACGTAATGGGCGAAAGCATGTACAACCACATGCTTCCAACTATCGTTGCTGACCTAAAAGAGCAAGGTCTTGCAAAAGAAGATGACGGCGCACAGGTTGTATTCCTAGACGAATACAAAAACAAAGATGGCGACCCAATGGGCGTTATCATCCAGAAACGTGACGGCGGCTTCCTTTACACAACCACTGATATCGCTTGTGCAAAATACCGTTTTGAAGAACTAGGCGCAGACCGCGTACTTTACTTCATCGACTCACGTCAGCACCAACACCTAATGCAAGCTTGGACTATCGTTCGTAAAGCAGGTTACATCCCAGAATCTGTTTCTCTTGAGCACCACGCATTCGGCATGATGCTAGGTAAAGACGGTAAACCATTCAAGACTCGTGCAGGCGGTACTGTTCGTCTTGCTGATCTTCTTGATGAAGCCGAAGTTCGTGCAGCGCAGCTAATCGAATCTAAGAACCCAGAACTAGCAGAAGACGAGAAGAAAGCGATCGCGAACACTGTTGCTATGGCAGCGGTTAAGTACGCAGACCTTTCTAAGCACCGCACTACTGACTACGTGTTCGATTGGGACAACATGCTTGCATTCGAAGGCAACACAGCACCATACATGCAGTACGCATACACTCGTGTTGCTTCTGTATTTGCTAAAGCTGGCATTTCTATGGACTCGCTTGAAGGTGAAATCAAAATCACTGAAGAGAAAGAGAAAGCGCTTATCGCGAAACTTCTACAGTTTGAAGAAGCAGTACAGTCTGTTGCTCGTGAAGGTCAACCACACATCATGTGTAGCTACCTGTTCGAACTAGCTGGTCAATTCTCTAGCTTCTACGAAGCGTGCCCTATCCTAGTTGCTGAAGACGAAGCTGTTAAGCAGAGCCGTCTGAAGCTTGCTGCACTAACAGCGAAGACGATCAAGCAAGGTCTATCGCTTCTAGGTATCGACACTCTAGAGCGCATGTAAGCGATTCGAGATTCGAGATTCGAGATTCGAGATTCGAGATTCGAGATTCGAGATTCGAGAAAATTAGAAAGGTTGACGTGAAAGCGTCAACCTTTTTTTGTCTGGAGGTTTGTTTACTCGATTATTTAAGCGATTAGCTAACCTACACAGCAAGAGATCTCCTATTACGCTCATTCGTCGCTCTAGGAGATGACGAGAATAGGTGTAGTGAATCCAAGACAACATCAATGATGCGCCATCAAACCACACCAAATCGTTATCCCTCTTCTCGCCGTCATTCCCTACAGTGAGGAACGAACGTGATAGGGAATCTGCTTATTGAGAACGTAAGCGCTAGCCACATCCCAACTCCAACCTTATACTCAAGTAAAACAATTAATTGGAAAGATCATGAGCTTTGAACTTCACCCACAATTAGCAAAAGACACCACGCTTATCGGCGAATTTCCACTAAGCTTGGCGCTGCTAAGCAAAGACAGTGCTGTGCCTTGGGTTATCTTGGTACCCAAACGCGCCAACCTAAAAGAGTTGCACCATCTGCCAATGAAAGAACAACAGCAGTTCTTACTTGAGTCTCAAGCGGTAAGCCAAGCATTAGAAGCGACATTCCAACCAGACAAGTTAAACCTAGGCGCGCTGGGTAACATGGTGCCACAACTGCACATTCACCATATTGCACGTTTCAAAGACGACATCGCGTGGCCAGGTCCAGTATGGGGCAACACCAAAGGCGAGCAACGCAGTGAAGAAGAACAAGCCGCAATCCATACTCGCATTCAAAACGTTTTATCACTGAGCTCTATCTTTAAGAAAGCGTAATTCGAGTTCATCTCATTACGCTTTAAAGCAAGGCTGTTCAGAATAGACACATGACAAAAAGCCGCTCATCTTAAATAGGTGAGCGGCTTTTCTATTGTCTAATCTCACCGTTTTCAACGAGAGTATGAAGCTCTGAACTACATCATCACATTCAGTGACAGACCATCTTGTTTGCTGATGGTGTAACGAATACGTGTTGTATGGCCATGCTTGTTGGTATCGACCAAGCGGGAAACTTTCCCTTTCTTGACCCAAACACTCAGCATCGCATCGACACCGTCTTCGCTCATTCCAAACTTAGACGCGAGTTCACTACGAGCAGCAACACCCTCATTATCAATGTATTGATGAAGTTCAGTTAAAATCATACTACTTGCACCTCTAGCGCTTTTTGCTTACTGCCGATTTTCTTGAAGACGCGATACGTCACCACAAAGCCACCAGCAATTGCCACCATCCACACAGCACTACTTACTGGGTGTACAGCGAAGTTTGCTGCTTGGTAGTAGAAGGTTGCACCGAAGTAACCAAGAGCCATTGTCCATACCGCAATGAAGCGGGCAAACGTCTGACCAAACTCACGAACATAAGCGCCCATCGCAGCCACACAAGGTGTGTAAAGCAGGATAAGAATCAAGTAAGCAAACGCAGCGTGCCCTGATACAAACTTGTCTTTCAAGTTACCAAAGATCGAAGTATCAACCTCTTGATCCGCAGCCACAGAGCTTGAGTCAGATAAGTCGCCCACTTCAATGCCTAATGGATCTGAATAGCTCAAACCAGCTAGGTTTTCAGGGATGGTCATGACGGCTTCTTGCAAGCTTGCTGCTAAATCGAATTCAGCCGCTTCTTCATCTGATGGCGTGGTGTACAAGCTGTTTAATGTACCAACAACGGCTTCTTTCGCAAAAATACCCGTAATAATACCAACCGTTGCAGGCCAGTTCTCTTCAGTAATACCAATAGGTTGGAACACTGGAGTCACAACTTGAGCCGCTTTAGATAGCACTGAGCTTTCGCTGTCTTCGTTACCAAAACTGCCGTCCATACCTAATGAATTCAGGAAGCTAAGAATAGCCACAACCATTACGATGGTTTTACCTGCGCCAAGCACGAAACGCTTCAGCTTCTGCCAAGTTTTCAGCATCACGTTTTGCACGGTCGGCAACTCGTAATCCGGCATCTCCATAACCAAGCTATCACTGCTACCAGGATAGATAGTATTTTTAAGGAATAAGCCCGTAAATACAGAAGCAACAATACCCATGATGTACAGAGCGAATACGACATTTTGTCCCGCACCAGGGAAAAACGCAGCTGCGAATAGTGCGTATACTGGCAAACGAGCACCACATGACATAAACGGAGCCATTGATGCTGCCAGTTTACGTTCACGCTCTTGGTCAAGAGTACGAGTTGCCATGATTGAAGGCACGTTACAACCAAAGCCCAGTACAAGTGGGACAAATGCTTTACCCGGTAAACCAATCTTCTGCATCACTTTATCAAGTACAAATGCAGCACGAGCCATGTAGCCTGAGCTTTCTAGTACCGCTAAGAATAGGTAAAGCGCTGCGATAACAGGAATAAAGGTCGCAACCGTTTGGATACCGCCGCCAATACCATCAGCAAGTACAGTGACTAACCAAACTGGTAAATGGCCATCTAATAAGTGGTGTCCACCATCAACTAATATTGCTCCAACACCAATATCGAAGAAGTCGATAAACGCACTACCGATATTGATAGAGAACATGAACATTAGGTACATGATAACGAAGAAGAAAGGAATACCGACCCATTTGTTCAAAATGAATTGGTCTGCTTTCTCTGTAAAGTTACGGCTTAGTTTGCCTTCGCTGCGACGAACACGTTTACAAAGGTCATGTAAGAAAGTGTATTTAGCGTCAGCAACAGCAAGGTCAATATCGAAATCGGCACCAAGACGCACGCTATCAATTTGAGTGCGAGTTTGTGGGGCTAAACCATTCAATACCAAGTAATCATTTTCTAAAGCACGAATCGCTAGCGCTCGGTGAGATACGTCAGCATCATCAAATAGTGACTCAACAGAAGGGATAAGAGCTTCTAACGCGGCATCGTAATCAATAGAGATAGGGTCAAGGCTCACACCTTGCACAAGCAGTTTATGCAGACGCTCTTTAAAGCGAACCACTTGACCTTTATCGTTTGCAGACAAGCTTAGAACTGGGCAACCTAGCTCTTTCTCTAGTGCTTTAAGGTTAATCACCTGACGTTCGCGCTTTAATACATCCATTTTGTTCAACACAACGATCATTGGGCGACCCAACTCACGCAGCTGTAATGTCATATATAAGCTTCGTTCTAGACAGCTAGCGTCGACAACATTGATGATCACATCTGCTGGGTGAGTTAAAACAGCGCGAGACGCGATAGACTCATCGATGCTGTTCGCATCATTACCACTGTCTAGTGCGTAGATACCCGGTAAATCCGTTAGTTGAAACTGATCACCAGCGTGCGAGTATAAACCCGTCTTCTTTTCAACAGTGACACCAACCCAGTTACCAACGTGCTGCTTAGCACCAGTCAGTGCGTTGAACAGTGTTGTTTTACCACTATTCGGGTTACCAACGGTAAGAACTTGATAATCCATTTAGATAACCTCGATTTGTTCTGCAATGCTTTCACGAATGGCGATAGAAACACCTCTCACTTCAACTTGAAGCGGATCACCCATAGGTGCACGGCGGATAAGCGTCACCTCGGTTTTTGGCAACATACCCATGACCATAAGTTTCTTCCTTACGTCTGGTGTTAAACCTGTTAGTGCAACAATAGAAGCCGCCTTTCCTTGCTCTAGTTGTGAGAGTTTCATAAGTACCCAATTCGTGACTGATAATGAGAAAGATTGTTATTAACGCCATGATACACATACATGCCCACAATTCTATTGTGTGAAATCAATGTTTTCGAAAATACATACTCGTAAGTTTCGTTAAAAACGTTTACGTCAAAAACGTTACTTTCAACAACTAGCGAGAACTACCTCACTAGTACAAACCCTCCCAAACAAAAACAAATCATTAATTATCAATCACTTGAGGCAATGTCGGTTTTCTCATAGGTATCTGTCGTTAATTTTATAAGTAAAATAAGTAGCTGGACGTATAGTTACTCCATCGAAGAGAAACTACTTCTCTTTAATTTTATTCCAGAGGTGATATGGCTTTGCTATATCACTCCGGCAGCAAGCGAAGGTGTCGTTGGCACCCGTGGTATAGTCCCCCCGGCTATGCCACGATATTTTTTTTCTTCCCTTTGTTTTATCCCAACAACCTTTTTAAACTCCCCATTTATCTCGTATCTCGTATCTCGTATCTCGTATCTCGTATCTCGTATCTCGTATCTC